>NZ_JACADT010000870.1:0-2413 GCF_013421635.1 Streptomyces sp. UH6
TCCTCGTCCCCCGCGGATCCGCCGCCCTCCAGCGGCAGTTCGGCGACTGGGTGCTGCGCGCCGACCTGGCCGGGGCGGGCCCGGCCGTCGCGCTCGGCCCCAACGGCGTCACCTTCTCCGGCGGCACGCCCACCGGAGGACGCGCCGAACTCGGTCTCGAACTGCGCAAGGGCGACCCCTCCGGCGCAGGCCAGGAGCCCCCCGCCCTGCTGCTCGGCAGCGCGAACGGCACCCGGCTGGAGATCGGCGCCTTCCGCGCCTGGATACGCGCGGTCCTCGAACAGGGCCGTCCCGGAGAACCCGACCCGTCCGACGTCGAGATCGGCGTCGTCGCCGACAAGGCCGCCGTCGTCGTGTCCGGCGGCGACGGCGACGGATTCCTCGCCTCGGTGCTGCCCGCCGACGGACTGCGCACCGAGTTCGCCCTCGGCCTGCGCTGGTCCCGCCGCCGGGGCCTGAGCTTCACCGGCTCGGGCGGGCTGGACGCCGTCCTGCCGGTCAACGCCCGCCTCGGACCGGTCGAACTCGTCTCCGTGCACCTGGAGTTGCACGCGGACGCAGAGCGCAAGGAACTCACCGCCCGGGTGGCCGCCACCGCCCGGCTCACCCTCGGGCCGGTCACCGCCACCGTGGAACGGATCGGTCTGGAGGCCGGCCTGTCCACCCAGGACGGCAACCTCGGCCCGGTCGGCCTCGACGCGGACTTCGCCCCGCCCAAGGGCGCCGCCCTCAAGGTCGCGGCCGGACCCGTGACCGGCGGCGGCTACCTCTTCTTCGACCACGCCAAGGAGGAGTACGCCGGCGTCCTCGCCCTCCAGCTGGAGAGCATCGCGCTGACCGCCGTCGGCCTGCTCACCACCCGCATGCCCGACGGGGCCGACGGCTTCTCCCTGCTCATCCTCGTCAGCGCCGAATTCACCCCGCTCCAGCTCGGTTTCGGCTTCACCCTCAACGGCGTCGGCGGCCTCGTCGGCATCAACCGCTCCGTCTCCGTGGACGCCCTGCGCGCCGGCATCCGCACCAAGGCCCTCGACTCCGTCCTGTTCCCCCGCGACCCGCTGGCCCGCGCCCCCGAGATCGCCGCCACCCTCGGCACCGTCTTCCCGCCCACCCCGGGCCGCCACGTCGTCGGCCCGATGGCGCGGATCGGCTGGGGCACGCCGACCCTGCTCACCCTCGACCTCGGGCTCCTGCTCGAACTGCCCACGCCGGTACGGCTGGTGCTGCTCGGCCGGCTGCGGATGGCGCTGCCCACCGAGGAACGGGCCGTGGTCGTCGTCAACATGGACGTCCTCGGCGTGATCGACTTCGAGCGCGGCGAGGCGTCCGTCGACGCCACCCTGTACGACTCGCGGATCGCCGCGTTCGCGCTCACCGGCGACATGGCGATGCGCGCCCGCTGGAAGGGCGAGAGCAGCTTCGCGCTGTCCGCCGGCGGGTTCCACCCGCGCTTCCAGCGCCCCGACGGGTTCCCGCAGCTGCGCCGCCTGGCGATCTCGCTGCTCAACGGCGACAACCCCCGGCTCCGTCTGGAGGCGTACTTCGCGCTGACCTCCAACACCGTGCAGTTCGGCGCCCGTCTGGAGCTGTACGCGGCCGCGCTCGGCTTCAGCATCGACGGAATGCTGTCCTTCGACGCCCTGGTGCAGTTCGAGCCGTTCGGCTTCCAGGTCGACGTCGGCGGACGCCTCGCCCTCAAGCGGGGCAGCCGCACCCTGATGGGGGTCGGGGTGGAGGTCGCGCTCTCCGGACCGACGCCCTGGCACGTGCGCGGCAAGGCCCGCTTCGAGATCCTCTTCTTCAGCGGCGAGATCAGCTTCGACCGCACCTTCGGCGCCCGGGCCACCCCCGCCGAACTCCCCGCCGCGGTCGACGTGGCCGCCAGGGTCGAGGAGGCGATGGCCGACCCGCGCAACTGGACGGCCCAGCTCACCGGACCCGGCCGCACCGTCGTCACCCTCCGGCAACTCCCCGACGCCGACGGCCAGTTGATCGTCCACCCGCTCGGCGGGCTGTCGTTCACCCAGCGGGTCGCCCCGCTCGGGCTGACCCTGGACCGCTTCGGCGGCGCGCCGGTGAAGGACCCCCGCCGCCTCGACCTCCATCCCGAACTCACCGTCGAGGACACCGACCCTTCCACCACCACCGCCCCGGTCGTCCTCCGGCTCACCCCGACCCGCGACCAGTTCGCACCCGCCCAGTACCTCGACCTGAGCGACGAGGAGAAGCTCTCCGCCCCCTCCTTCGAACGGCTCGTCGCCGGAGCCACCGCCGAGGGCGCCCTCGCCACCGGCCGGGAACGCGACGGCGTGCACGGTTCGGCCCTCGGCTACGAGGAGGTCGTCGTGGACGGCCCGCACCGCAGCGCCACCTCCGCCGCGACGGCCTTCGCCAGGACCGGCGGTGCCGAACC
>NZ_JACADT010000871.1:0-2413 GCF_013421635.1 Streptomyces sp. UH6
CGACCCCGGTCCAGCCCTGCGGCACCGTGCCGAGCCGGACCCGCTGCGGGTGGTCGCCCACCGGGGTGGAGGTGATCTTCCGGCCGGTGGCGAAGGATATGGAGGTGACCTGGTCGGCGCCCGACTCCGAGACGACGCACGCGCTGCCGTCCCCCGTGACGGTGGACCAGTACGGCTTGGAGACCGGGACCAGCGGCCCCTCCTGGAGCGTCGCACGGTCCACGATCGTGGCGTAGTCGTCCATGGTCCCCGCCACGCACAGGTGCCCGCCGTTCGGCTCCATCGTCAGGCCGTGGTGGCGGGAGTCGTTGACGAAGCCGGTCCGGTCGTCGGAGGTGGCCGGGTTCTTCGGCAGCGTCTTCATCCGGGTGATCCTGTCGGTGGCCACGTCGTACTCGAAGAAGCCGTTGAAGAAGGACACCTGGAAGTAGAGCTTCGACTCGTCCGGGCTGAACGCCGCCGGGCGGACCGCGTCCGAGTAGGCGCCGTAGCCGGCCGCGTCCAGGCGCTGGCGCATGTCGATGGTGCGGACCACCTGGAGCGTCTGCGCGTCGGCGACGGTGATCTTGCGGTCGCCCTTCAGGAAGTCCATCCACGGGGCGTCCAGGTCGTTGTTCACCTCGCCGATGGACATGTTCCAGATCCTGCCGTCACCGGTGAAGACGTTCTCGTGCGGCTTGTCCCCGGTGGGGAAGCTGCCGATCTCCCGGCCGGTGCCGATGTCGAGGACGTGCACCTTGTTCCCGGTCGACGCCGAGACCGCCACCCGGCCGCCGTCGGGGGAGACCGCCATGTGGTCCGCGCGGAAGCCGTCCACCTGGAAACGCCAGTTGACGCGGCCGGTGGTCAGCGAGATGGACACCACGTCGGCGAAGCTCGGCCGGGAGACGACCACCGAGGAGCCGTCCGGCGTGGAGTACATGTCGTCCGCGAACTGGTCGTGGCCCTCGCCCGCGGTCTCCCGGATGACGAGGAAGCCGGCCAGCCGGACCGGGTTGAGATAGATCTCCTTCAGGCGCTGCTCCTTGTCCGGGATCAGGTTGAGCTTCCCGATCGGGGACAGTCCCGCGTCGGAGGACAGCACGCTGGCGGTGCCCTCCCAGTTGTTGGCGACGTACAGCACCTCGCGCTGCTGCTGCGCCTCCTCGGCGCCGGCCTGCCCGGCACCCGCGACGGTCAGCACCGTCGCGGCCGCCAGGGCCCGGAACACCCGTCCGCGTCCGACCTTCTCTCTCACACTGTGCTCCTGTCTCCAGAAACCGGGTTCTCTCCGGACCGCTTCAGTGTTACCGGGGGTAAGGTAATGGCCTTACGGGTCGGTAACCAGAGTCCGCGCACGCCTGGTCGACGGGAGCACGCCGCTGCACCCCTGTTTCGGCCACGCCCGACTCCCCAGGAGCCCGCCCATGGACTTCGGACTCGTCCTGCAGACCGACCCGCCCGCCTCCCGCGTGATCGAGCTGATGCGGCGCGCCGAGCGAAACGGCTTCAGCCACGGCTGGACCTTCGACTCGGCCGTGCTGTGGCAGGAACCCTTCGTGATCCACAGCCAGATCCTCGCGGCGACCGAGAGGCTGACCGTCGGACCGATGGTCACCAACCCCGGCACCCGCACCTGGGAGGTCACCGCCTCCACCTTCGCCACCCTCAACGACATGTTCGGCGACCGCACGGTGTGCGGCATCGGGCGCGGCGACTCGGCGATGCGGGTGGCCGGCCGCAGCCCCAACACCCTGGCCGCCGTGGCCGAGGCGATGCGGGTGATCCGCTCCCTGGCCTCGGGAGAGGAGACCGACCTCGGTGACGGCACCGTGATCCGGTTCCCCTGGGTGCGGCCGGGGAGCGGACTTCCCGTGTGGATGGCCGCCTACGGGCCGAAGGCACTGCGCATGGCGGGCGAGCGGGCCGACGGGTTCATCCTCCAGCTCGCCGACCTGTACCTCACGGAGTACATGGTGAAGGCCGTCCGGGACGCCGCCGCGGCGGCCGGGCGGGACCCGGACGAGGTGACCGTCTGCGTCGCCGCGCCCGCCTACGTCACCGACGACGACTCGCCGGAGGCACTGGCCCACGCCCGCGAACAGTGCCGGTGGTTCGGGGGCATGGTCGGCAACCACGTGGCCGACCTGGTCACCCGGTACGGCGCCGACACCGCGGTCGTGCCGCACGAGCTGACCGACTACATCGCGGCCCGCCAGGGCTACGACTACTCCCACCACGGCCGCAGCGGGAACCCGGACACGGCCTTCGTCCCCGACGAGATCGTCGACCGGTTCTGCGTCCTGGGCCCCGTGGAACGGCACCTGGAGAAGCTGGCCGCGCTGCGCGACCTCGGCGTCGATCAGTTCGCCGTGTACGACATGCACGACGCTCAGGAGAAGGTCGTCGACGTCTACGGCGCGCGGGTCATCCC
>NZ_JACADT010000872.1:0-2411 GCF_013421635.1 Streptomyces sp. UH6
GACGCCGCCGGCCGGCTCGCCAACCTGGACGGGGCCCTGGAGCTACGGCCCGGAGCGGCCGCGCTGCTCCCGGCGTCCGGACGGCTGCTGGTGGTGGACGACGTGACGACCACGGGCGCTTCCGTCGCCGAGGCGGCCCGGGTACTGAGAACGGCCGCCGAAAGGAAGGGAACAGGCGTTCCCTTTGCCGCGGCGGTGGTCGCTGCATCACCAGGATTCTTCGTTTGAAACCGGAACCGATTGAAATTCTTCGAATGTCGGGAGTTGGTTGAAGCGGTCAACCGAACTGGCGGTGAGCTGCGGATATGGACAGGGTTAATTCACCGGAACGGAGGTAAGTGGCGTTAACGGGTGACGACATCGCGCCGGGCGAGATATGTTCGGTAGTGAGGGAAAAGGCGCAGGCCATGCCCCTCTTGTCGCAATGCCGAGCCACGGGATTTCCTACCCGTCCCGGCCCTCCCCGGGATGGGTGACGCACCCGTGGGGGAGGAGGAGGTGGAGTCACCGAGTCCGAGGTTCCGGTGGTCATCCGGAACCTGGTGCGATTGGGAGAGGTTCCGCCGGTGAGGCGGGCGATCCGGGAACGGAGTTCTGCGTGGACATCGTCGTCAAGGGCCGCAAGACCGAGGTGCCCGAGCGGTTCCGTAAGCACGTGGCCGAGAAGCTGAACCTGGAGAAGATCCAGAAGCTCGACGGCAAGGTGATGAGCCTCGACGTCGAGGTGTCCAAGGAGCACAACCCGCGGCAGGCCGACCGCAAGGACCGGGTCGAGATCACGCTCCGCTCCCGCGGCCCGGTGATCCGCGCGGAGGCGTCGGCCGCCGACCCGTACGCCGCGCTCGACCTGGCGGCGGAGAAGCTGAGCGCGCGGCTGCGCAAGCAGCACGACAAGCGCTACACGCGGCGCGGTGTGGGCCGGGTCCCGGCCGCCGAGGTGGCCAGCCACGTGCCGGACGCCGCGACCCTGGACGCCAACGGCGCGGTGGTGCCGTCCTACGAGGAGACGGAGGCGGTGCCGACCAAGCGGATCGGCTCCCTGGAGATCCAGGGCGAAGGCCCCCTCGTGGTCCGCGAGAAGAACCACGTGGCCGCCCCGATGAGCCTCGACCAGGCGCTCTACGAGATGGAGCTGGTCGGCCACGACTTCTACCTCTTCGTGGACTCCGAGACGAAGGAGCCCAGTGTCGTCTACCGGCGGCACGCCTACGACTACGGCGTGATCCACCTGCGCACCGACCCGATGGTGGTCAACGGCGAGCCCTCCCCGGACGCGGGCGGGACGCTCGGCGGCTGACGTCCGCAGGTGCCGGTGGTGCCCCTGGTGGTGCGTGCGAATGCGCCCTCAGGGGCACCGTTATGCGCCCCTGTGCGACCGGGCGCGGTGCTGCGGTCGGCTCATCGCCGGTCCGGGCATGGAATCATGGCCACACGGCCCAACGGGCTGTTCACCGCCGCGTGTTGACCGGCGGCGGGGAGGAACAGGCCTCAGCCTCATGGGGGAGGAACGATGGCGGACACCTTCGGACCGATGCGGGACGGGGGCGCCGGCGACAGCATGCCCGGCACCGAGCCGGCCGCGGCCGGAGGGCGCGAGGAGCCCATCCGGGTCCTGGTGGTGGACGACCACGCGCTCTTCCGGCGGGGCCTGGAGATCGTGCTGGCCGCCGAGGAGGACATCCAGGTGGTCGGCGAGGCCGGTGACGGCGCGGAGGCCGTGGACAAGGCGGCCGACCTGCTTCCCGACATCGTCCTGATGGACGTCCGCATGCCGCGCCGCGGCGGTATCGAGGCCTGCACCTCCATCAAGGAGGTCGCCCCCAGCGCCAAGATCATCATGCTGACGATAAGCGACGAGGAGGCCGACCTCTACGACGCCATCAAGGCCGGCGCCACGGGCTATCTCCTCAAGGAGATCTCCACCGACGAGGTGTCCACCGCGATCCGCGCGGTCGCCGACGGTCAGTCCCAGATCAGCCCCTCGATGGCGTCCAAGCTGCTCACCGAGTTCAAGTCGATGATCCAGCGCACCGACGAGCGGCGGCTGGTGCCGGCGCCCCGGCTCACCGACCGTGAGCTGGAGGTCCTCAAGCTGGTCGCCACCGGGATGAACAACCGGGACATCGCCAAGGAGCTGTTCATCTCCGAGAACACCGTGAAGAACCACGTGCGCAACATCCTGGAGAAGCTTCAGCTGCACTCCAGGATGGAGGCCGTGGTCTACGCGATGCGGGAGAAGATCCTCGAGATCCGCTGACCCCGGGTTCGCCGGCCCGGTCCCGGTCCCGCCCCTGTCCGAGGTCCCGCCCGCGCCTCGCTCCGCCCGCGGGCGCGGCTCAGACCCGCTCCGGCTCGCTCAGGCCGTGAGGGCGGCCAGCTCGGCGACCAGGGCGTCGCGCAGTTCCGGCGGG
>NZ_JACADT010000873.1:0-2409 GCF_013421635.1 Streptomyces sp. UH6
GCCGCTTCGCCGCCGCGATCGGCGGCCCGGAGGTCTCGGTCATCGCCGAGATCAAGCCGAAGTCCCCCTCCAAGGGGCAGCTCCTCGACCTCGCCCGGGCGGTCCCCACCGCCCGCGGCTACAGCGCCGCCGGCGCCTCCGCGGTCTCCGTGCTCGGCGACACCCCGTACTTCGGCGGCTCGCCCGAACTGGTCCGCTCGGTCGCCGAGGACCCGTGGGTGAGCGTGCCGGTCCTCTTCAAGGACTTCTTCGTCGACACCCGCCAGGTGCAGCTCGCCCACGACAGCGGCGCCGACGCCGTCCTGGTCATCGTCCGCGCCGTCGACGACGCGCTGCTGAAGGACCTCGTCGAGAGCGCGCACGGCCTCGGCCTGGACGCGCTGGTGGAGACCTTCACCCAGGACGAGGTGGACCGGGCGCTGAACGCCGGAGCCCGCGTCGTCGGCATCAACAACCGGGACCTGCAGACCTTCGCGGTGGACCTGGAGAACTCGGCCCGGCTGCGCCGCGGCCTCCCGCGCGACGTGCTGACCGTCAGCGAGAGCGGCCTGTCCGGCCGCGCCGACATCGAACGCATCGCCGCGCACGGCTTCGACGCCGCGCTGATCGGCGAGTCCCTGCTCAACAGCCCCGACCCCGCCGCGCAGGTCCGGTCCTGCACCGGGGTCCCGATCCTGGAGGTGGCCTCGTGAACGGCCGATTCGGCGAGTACGGCGGACAGTTCGTCGCGGAGACCCTGGTGGGCCCGCTGGAGGAACTGGAGGCGGAGTACCACAAGGCGCTGCTGGACCCGGAGTTCACCGAGGAGCTCGACCGGCTGCTGAAGATGTTCGTCGGACGGCCGACCCCGATCACCGAGCTGCACCGGCTCGGCGTCACGGAGAACGGCGTCAAGCTCTGGCTGAAGCGGGAGGACCTCACCCACACCGGCGCGCACAAGATCAACAACTCGATCGGGCAGGCGCTGCTCGCCCACCGGCTGGGCAAGAAGCGGATCATCGCCGAGACCGGCGCCGGCCAGCACGGCGTGGCCGTCGCCGCCGCCTGTGCCTACCTGGGCCTGGACGCCACCGTCTACATGGGCCGCGTCGACGCCGAGCGGCAGGCCCCGAACGTGCAGCGGATGAAGCTGCTCGGCGCGCGGGTGGAGCTGGTGGACCTGGGCACCGCGACCCTGAAGGACGCCATCAACGCGGCGATCCGCGAATGGATCGCGCACCCCGACACCACCCACTACCTGCTCGGCTCCGTCGTCGGCCCGCACCCCTTCCCGACCATCGTGCGCAACTTCCAGTCGGTCATCGGCCGCGAGGCCCGCGCCCAGTTCCTGGAGGAGAACGGCCGCCTGCCCGACGTGGTCGTGGCCTGCGTCGGCGGCGGATCCAACGCGGCCGGCATGTTCAGCGCCTTCCTCGACGACCCGGTCCGCCTGGTCGGCGTGCAGGCGGCCGGCGAGGGCAAGGGCGGCGACGGCGGACACGCGGCGCCCCTGCTGTACGGCGAGCCGGGCGTCCTCCAGGGCACCCGCACCTACCTGCTCCAGGACGACGACGGCCAGATCCAGCTGACCCACTCCATCGCCCCCGGCCTCGACTACGCGGGCGTCGGCCCCGAGCACTCCCACTACAAGGACACCGGCAAGGTCGAGTACATCTCCGCCTCCGACGACGAGGCCCTGGACGCCTTCGTCGCGCTGAGCGCCCACGAGGGCATCGTCCCCGCCCTGGAGTCCGCGCACGCGGTGGCGGGCGCCCTGAAGGTCGCCCGCGGCTGCGAGCCCGGCAGCACCGTCCTCGTCAACCTCTCCGGCCGCGGTGACAAGGACCTCACCTCCGCCATGGCCGCCCTGAAGCAGCGTGAGGAGACCTCCCGATGAAGCGCCTCGAGCAGACCTTCACCGACAACCGGATCAAGGAGGAGACGACCCTGGTCGCCTACATCACCTCCGGTTACCCCTCGCTCGGCGAGACCGTCGGCCTGATCCGCGCCGCCGTGGACGCGGGCGCCGACGTGATCGAACTGGGCGTCCCCTTCTCCGACCCGCTGGGCGACGGCCCGGTCATCCAGGCCACCGGCCAGGCCGCCCTGGACACCGGCACCACCACGGCCGCCACCATCGACGTGGTCGCCGAGGCGCGGGCCGCCGGCGTCGAGGCGCCGATCGTGCTCATGGGCTACTGCAACCCCTTCCTGCGCTACGGACTGACCCAGCTGTACGACGACGCCCGCACGGCCGGCGCCGACGGCTTCGTCGTCCCCGACCTGCCGGTCAGCGAGGGCGGCCCGTGGCTGGAGCGGGCCCGCGCCGCCGACCTCGGGCAGTCCTTCTTCGCCGCGCCCGGCAGCTCGCCGGAGCGGATCGCGGCCTCCTCCGCCGCCTCCCGCGGCTTCCTCTACGTCCTCGCCGCG
>NZ_JACADT010000874.1:0-2406 GCF_013421635.1 Streptomyces sp. UH6
GAGGTGCTTCTCGGTGGGGGCCGGACGGCCGGACGGCATCCACGCCTCGCCGCGCGCACCGGCGTCCATGGCCTCGTTGGCGAGCCGGTCGGCGTGCTTGTTCTCCTTGCGCGGGATCCACTCGTAGGTGACCCGCTCCGGCGGCAGCATCTCGCGCGCCCGCTCGGCGAGCGGGGCGAGGCCGGGGTGCTTGATCTTCCAGCGGCCGGACATCTGCTCGACGACCAGCTTGGAGTCCATCCGGACCCGGACCGCCACCTCCTCGCCCGCCGCCAGTTCACCGGCGGCGAGTTCCCGCACGGCGCGCAGCCCGGCGAGCAGGCCGCTGTACTCGGCCACGTTGTTGGTGGTGACGCCCAGGTACTCCGCGGCCTCGGCGAGCACCTCGCCGGTCGCCGCGTCGGCCACCACCGCGCCGTAGCCGGCGGGTCCGGGGTTGCCCCGGGACCCGCCGTCGGCCTCGATCACGAACTCCCGCACGAGCGCCGCCCCCTTGCCGCTCTCGGCCTAGAGGCCCGACTCGGAGGTGCGGACCAGGATGCGGCGGCAGTTCTCGCACCGCACCACCGTGTCCGGGGCCGCGGCGCGGACCTCGTTCACCTCGGTGATGTTGAGTTCCAGCTGGCAGCCCTCGCAGCGGCGCTGATAGAGGCGCGCGGCGCCGACCCCGCCCTGCTGCTCGCGCAGCTTCTCGTACAGCTTGAGCAGGTCGGCCGGCACGGAGGCGGAGACGACCTGGCGCTCCTTGGTGACGGAGCCGCTCTCGCCGTCGAGTTCGGCGAAGGCGGCGTCACGGCGGGCCGTGGCGTCGTCGAGCTTCGCCTGGACGGCGGCGACGCGCTCGTCGAGCTCCGCGACGCGGGCCTGGGCGGACTCGCGGCGCTCCATCACCTCGAGGACGACGTCCTCCAGGTCTCCCTGGCGCTTGGCCAGCGAGGTGATCTCGCGCTGGAGGTTCTCCAGGTCCTTCGGGGAGGACACGGCGCCGGAGTCGAGGCGCTGCTGGTCGCGGGCGGCGCGCTTGCGGACCTGGTCGACGTCCTGCTCGGCCTTGGTCTGCTCGCGGGCGCAGTCGCTCTCCTCGGTCTGCGCGGCCACCAGCAGGTCGCGCAGCTGGGAGAGGTCCTTGGTCAGCGACTCGATCTCGGCGTGCTCGGGCAGCGAGCGCCGCTTGTGGGCGAGCTGCTGGAGACGGATGTCCAGGGCCTGGACGTCGAGGAGGCGGATCTGGTCGGCGGGCGCGGCGTTCAGTTGGGGGCTCCAGGAAGGGTGAGGTCAGTGGGTGGGGTGGGCGGACGCCGCGTGGGCGGTCCAGGGGTCGGTGACCGTCGCGGACACGTGGACCCGCAGGTCCCAGCCGTGACGCTCGGAGATCTCGTCGAGCTGGGCGGCGGCCAGCTGGCACCAGGGCCACTCGGTCGCCCAGTGCGCCGCGTCGAGCAGCGCGAGGGGGCTGTGGGCACGGGCCTCGCTCACCGGGTGGTGGCGCAGGTCCGCGGTGAGGAAGGCGTCGACGCCGGCGGCGCGGACGTCGTCGAAGAGGCTGTCCCCCGAGCCGCCGCTGACGGCGACGGTGCGGATCCGCGCCCCGGGGTCGCCGGCCACCCGGACGCCCTGCGCGGTGGCGGGCAGGCTCTCGGCGGCGCGGGCCGCGAACTCCCGCAGCGTGAGCGGGACTTCGAGCTCACAGACACGACCGAGGCCGCGTCGGCCGGCCGGGTCGTCACGGTCCGGCACCAGGGGCCGCAGCACGCGCAGCCCGAGCGCGCCGGCCAGGGCGTCGGAGACCCCGGGGTCGGCCTTGTCGGCGTTGGTGTGCGCCACGTGGAGGGCGATGTCGTTCTTGATCAGGTCGTGCACCACACGGCCCTTGAAGGTGGACGCCGCGACGGTCGTCGTCCCGCGCAGGTAGAGCGGGTGGTGGGTGACCAGCAGTCCGGCGCCGAGCTTCACGGCCTCGTCGACGATCTCCTGGACCGGGTCGACCGCGAAGAGCACGCGGGTGACCTCCTGGTCCGGGTCGCCCACGACGGTGCCGACGGCGTCCCAGGACTCGGCGCGCTCGGCGGGCCAGAGGTTCTCCAGGGCGGCGATGACTTCAGACAGACGGGGCACGGGGGCAAGGCTACCTGGCCGCCGGTGGCCCGGGACCCACCGGCGGTGGAGCAGCACAAGGGCGTGCGGCAGGGCGGAGGAACGGCGGGACGGCCACACGTACGGGTGAAGCGGGGGCAGGGGGCTCATCCGGCCGCGCGTACGAACCTAGGTTTCGTCACTGGAGGTGACCCGAGGATGACAGTCTGTGCCTCCCCCAGGCCATCCACTGCGGTCGAGCCGGGGGCTTCGGGGGACGACGACGTGACCAGAACCGACGTGACCGGTACGGATGTGGGTGCCCAGGCGGCG
>NZ_JACADT010000875.1:0-2406 GCF_013421635.1 Streptomyces sp. UH6
GGCGATCGCGGCCGGGAGCGTGGTGTCGGCGAACCGGACGGCGTCCGCCTCGAGTTCGGCGTACCGCTCGACGGCGCGCAGCTCGCGGGACCGGAACCAGGCGGCGAGCCCGGCGGTGAAGGTCAGCAGGACGCCGCCGCCGGACACGGTCCACACAAGCGCGTCCGAGCCGTCCGCCGGGACCGCGAAGGCTGTCACGCCGGCGAGCGCCCCGCTCGTCAGCGCACAGACGAACGCGACCGAGCGGACTCGGGACAGGGTCATCGGTGTACTCCTCAGCAGGCCGTGGCACAGCGGCAGGGCGGTAACTCGGGGACACTATAGGGACGTTGTGTGTCTCGGAATGCCTGCAGGTGACCGAACTGTGAGGAGAAGTTGATCACAGATTTCCGACAATGGGCCACTTGTCACATCAAGTTGACCAGGTGTGATGTGGCGGAAAGCTGCCGATGCTCCGGATCCTCACCCGGAGTTCATCGTCGGGCCGCCAGGTAGATCCCGAAGGCCTTGTGCAGCGCCTTGTTGAGCGGGAACTCCCACTCGCCGAGGTACTCCACCGCCTCGCCGCCGGTGCCGACCTTGAACCGGAGCAGGCCGAGCAGCGGGTCGCCGTCCTCCAGGGTGTCGGTGATGCCGCGCAGGTCGTAGACGGCCGCGCCCCGCTCGTGGGCGTCGCAGATCATCCGCCACTGCAGGGCGTTGCTCGGCTGCACCTCGCGGCGGCGCGAGGTCGAGGCGCCGTAGGAGTACCAGACGTGCTCCCCGACGGTCAGCATGGTGGCCGCGGCCAGCGTCTCGCCGTCGTGCGAGGCGAGGTAGAGCCGCATCCGGCCGGGGTCCTCCGCGCGCAGTGCCTCCCACATCCGGCGGAAGTAGCCCAGCGGCCGCGGTGCGAAGCCGTCGCGTCCGGCCGTCTCCAGGTAGAGCTCGTGGAAGACCCTCAGGTCCTCGCCGTCCCCTTCGACGACCTTGACGCCTGCCTTCTCGGCCTTCTTGACGTTGCGCCGCCACTGCTGGTTGAAACCGTTCTGGATCTGCTCCAACGACCGCCCGCGCAATGGCAGTTGGAAGACGTAGCGGGGTTGTCCGAGGGCGAATCCGCCGGCGCCGTCCTCGCTCGGACGCCGCCAGCCGGCCTGCCGCAGCCGTTCGGCGACCGGCTCGGCCCGCTCCTCCCGCGCGCTGGGCTCCGCGTCCGCCAGCCGGTGCGCCGCCGGGTCCTGCATCGCCTCCTTCACCCGTTCCGCGCTCCACCGCCGCGCCACCACCGGCGGGCCCATCCGCACGGTGAACGCGCCCAGCCCCTTCAGGTGGTCCAGCATCGGCCGCAGCCACCCGTCGGAGAGCTCGGAGTCGTCCCAGTCGACGACCGGGCCCTCCGGAAGGTAGGCCAGCGAACGCCCGAGGCCCGGCATCGGCCGCAGCAGCGCCAGCCCCGCCCCCACCAGCCGTCCGTCCGCGCCGAACCAGCCCAGGCTGTGCGGACGCCAGTCCTCCTTCACCCCGCCCCAGGCCGGCACCTGCAGATGGCTCACCGACGGCCGCTCCCGGACGAAGTCCAGATGCTCCTCGCGGGTGATCGCCCGAACCTCGCACCTCATACGCCACGCTCCTGCCCGGGCCGCCTGCCTGCGGTCGTGCCGCCCGGACGGGCCCGATGACCATCCGATACGAACGATGCAGGGTAGGCGCAGACCGCCGCCGGATCCGGGCACCAACACTCCGCGGGAACGGCCCTGGGAGCCGAGGGCGCGCCGGCCGTCCGGGCTCCTCCCGCCGGCCGCCCGGGGGGCAGCGGAAACCGCTGGTGGGCGACGGTGCCGGCCTGCTGGAATGACCGCATGCGACGGACGACCACCGACACCACGACCGACCGGGGCGACTGGCCGGAGGCCGTCACCCCCTGGGGCGACGCCGACTGGCGGACCGCCGTGGAGGAGTTCACCACGCGTGGACTGGCGGCGCACGGCCTGCGTCCCGCCCCGACCCGCACGGTGCGGCTGCGCCCCTGGTCCGTGCTGGTCCGCGTCGCCACCGACGACGGCTCGCAGGTCTGGTTCAAGGCCAACCCGCCCGCGAGCCTCTTCGAGGCGGGCCTCGGCGAGGCGCTGAGCCGCCTGGTGCCGGACCACGTGCTGCGTCCCCTCGCCGTGGACACCGACCGCGGATGGTCGCTGCTGCCGGACGGAGGCCCCGTCCTGCGCGAGGTCCTCGCCGGGGCCGCGCCGGAGGAGGCCGCGCGGACCTGGGAGGATCTCCTCCCGCACTACGCCCAGGTGCAGCAGGCCCTCACCGCGCACACCGACGTGCTGACCGGGCTGGGGGTGCCCACCGCGCGGACCACCGCGCTGCCCGAGCTGTTCGAGCGGCTCCTCGCCGAGAACGCCGTCCACCTCGCCCCCGCCG
>NZ_JACADT010000876.1:0-2403 GCF_013421635.1 Streptomyces sp. UH6
GCGCTGCGCGAGGTGCTGGACGACCCCGAGCTCGGCGGGCTCGCCCGGGTGTGGCTGGCCGAGCACGGCGCGGCGGACATCCCGGCCCCCTCCCAGGAGCTGGTCTTCTGGCTCACGATCGACACCCTCGCCGCCCAGCTCGCCGCCGAGGGCAACTCCGACGAGCTGGTGGCGCTGGTCGAGGGCCTGGCCGCGCAGCACAGCGGCTTCTTCGACACCGCCTGGCGGGTCGACCACCCGGCCACCGCCGAGGTGCTGGAGGCCATGGGAAGGCTCCACCCGGACAAGAAGGTCGCCAAGGAGGCCCGCAAGGCCGCCTACAAGGCACGCTCCCAGCAGGGCGGCTGACGACCGCGGGCGGCGGGACGCCAGGGGCGCGGGACCGCCCGCGGCGCAGGGGACGCCAGGGGCGCGGGACCGCCCGCGCTTCACGCAACGGAACTCCGCGCACACCCCTGGCGTTCAACGGGCGTTCAGACATGGACGGGACGGTGTGGCCGGAACGTGGCGCCGGCCGGCAGGGCGGTGACCACGGTGCCGTCGCACGCAGCCCTCACCGTCCTCCCGTCCAGGAGCATCCATGTCACTCACGCGCAGGGACTTCGCCAGACAGTCGGCCCGCACGGGCGCCGGGATCGCGCTCGCCGGCAGCGTCGGTGTGTTCGCCAGCGCCCCCAACGCCCTGGCGGCCGAGGACATCACCACGCCCGACGGCGAGGCCGTCGGCCCCGGCTACGGTCCGCTGGTACCCGACCCGGAGGGACTACTGGCGCTGCCCGCCGGGTTCTCCTACCGGGTGCTCACGCGTACCGGTGAGACCCGCCTGGAGACCGGTGAGTCCACCCCGTCGAACCACGACGGCACGGCCGCCTTCGACGGCGGCCGCGGCACCGTCCTGCTGGTCAACAACCACGAGCTCGGCGGCCCCCGCTCCCGCTGGGAGCACCCGGTGCCCCTCACCGAGGGCCTGGTGTACGACCCGGCCGCCGCGGGCGGCTGCACGGTCGTCGAGGTCCGCCGCGACGGGCACGTCACCGAATGGGTGGGCATCGCCGGCACCGCCACCAACTGCGCCGGCGGCAGCACCCCGTGGGGCACCTGGCTGACCTGCGAGGAGACCGAGGACAAGGCCGGCCAGAACGGCATGACCAAGGACCACGGCTACGTCTTCGAGGTCGACCCGCTGGACGAGCGCGCCAACCGGGACCCGAAGCCGGTCAAGGCCCTCGGCCGCTTCGCCCACGAGGCCGTGGTCGTCGACCCCCGGCGCGGCCACCTCTACCTCACCGAGGACGCCTCCGGCCCCAACGGGCTGTTCTACCGCTGGACCCCGCCGGAGGGGTTCCGGCACGGCCGCGGGCAGCTCGCCACCCTGGCCGACGACGCCGGCGCCCTCGAAGCACCGCGGTGCTTCGACTCGGCCGGCCGGTTCGTCGACGACCTCTCCCGCGCCACCCGCATCGGAACCGTCTACGGCGTCGACTGGGTGGACGTCCCCGACCGCGACGCCCGCACGGTCTCGGTGCGCAAGCAGTTCGGCGCCGGAGAGGTCACCCGCGCCCGCAAACTGGAAGGCATGTGGTGGGGCGACGGCGGGGCCTACCTGGTCTCCTCCTACGCCCGCGCGGAGAGCCCCGGCACGGCCCACGACGGCGCCGTCTGGTTCTACGATCCCAAGCGCCGCACCCTCACGCTCAAGGTCCTCATCGGCGTCAACCCCGACCCGGAGGCCGAGGGCCACTACGACGGCCCGGACAACATCACCGTCTCGCCCTACGGTGGCCTGGTCATCGCGGAGGACGGCGAGGGCCTGAGCCACCTCTTCGGCGCCACCGACAGCGGACGCACCTACCCCATCGCCCGCAACGAGCTCAACGACAGCGAGTTCGCCGGCGTGACCTTCTCCCCCGACGGCAGGACGCTGTACGCCTGCATCCAGACCCCCGGCATCCTGCTGGCGATCACCGGACCGTGGAAGCGGCAGCGGCAGAAGCACTGACCGGCCCGGAACGGGCGCGCGGGTAATCCGCTCGCCCGCCCCGCGACCGAGCTCTGTGCGCGGGCAGCGGTCACCACGGTCACTGCGAAGACGGTCGGCGGGGCCGGTCCCGGCCCCGCTCCCCGTGCCGTGTCTCCCCGCACCGCACCGGTTCCACGACTTCGGCGGCACCGGCACCACCGAGGGGGTGCGGACGCACCACCGGGGCCACGACCGGGTGCTGATCGTCACCGACGAGCAGTACGCGCACAGCCCGTACGGCGCCCCCGGCACCCAGGTGCCGTCCCGGGTGCCCGTCCACACCTGGAACCTGGCGGGCCACCGGGCCGGACAGGGCCACTCCGGCAACGCCACCCGGCACACCTTCGGCGGCCTCACCGACGCGGCGTTCCGCATGGTGCCAC
>NZ_JACADT010000877.1:0-2402 GCF_013421635.1 Streptomyces sp. UH6
CCACGGTCCGCCACCGGCACCTGTCGGAGCGTCCGCTGGTGTTCGTGCCGCTGACCACGGCCGGTGAGGCGGGCGCCCCGCTGGGCGCGCTGGTCGGCCGCGACCGGGACGAACCGCGCCTGCTGGTGGTGCCGCAGCCCCGTGACCGGGACCTGCGGTCGGTCTTCCTGGCCGAGCTGGCCGACATCGTGCTGCCGTACCTCGAGTCGTTCGCGGACGACGTGGAGCTGGTGGAGGGCAAGGAGGCCGACCCGGAGACGGGCCGACAGGTCAAGGTGGAGCGGGAGCTGTGCGCCGACGCCCCGCAGCTGATCGTGCCGAGCCGGGCGGGCGTGGACTTCGTGCGGCTGCTGGGCCGGTCGACCCGGTTCCGCCGGACCGCCGAGCAGGACCCGGAGACGGCGTATCCGGCGCCGCCGCGGGTGCCGCTGCTGGGCCGCTGGTTCACCCATTTCGGTGAGCGGTCCCGGGTGCCGGGGGCGTCGCTGCTGCTCGCCATGACGGACCTCCTGTCCCGTCACTGGGCGACCGGGCAGTCCAGCCTGGAGGACCAGCACCTGGGCGCCCTGCTGGCGTGGATCGACCCGCCCGGGGCGGACGGTCCGACCGGCGCCGAGGCGGCGCTGCGGGCCGAGCTGGGGCGGGACTTGGAGGGGCAGTTGCTCTGCCCTCCGGCCGGTCCGGCCACCGATCCGGCCTTCGACAACCGGCTGCTGGCCCCCGCAATCGAGCGCTACGACCGGGCGCGTTCCGCGCTGGCGGCGGCGGAGGACGGCGTGGCCGCCGACGCGCTGCTGGCGAACCTGTCGGCCGCCGAGCGGGAGATCGGCGAGCTGGTCCGCTCCCGGACGCTGCCGACCTGGGAGAGCGTGTGGCGCGGCCTGGACCTGCTGCGTGAGCTGCCCGAGGCGGCGCACGTGCCGGACCGCTGGACGGGCGACCGCTGGTCCTACACCGCCCACCGGGACCGGGTGGCCTCCGGCGAGCCGCCGCAGCCGCGGATCGACGACGCGGTGACGGCCGCGCAGAAGCTGGCGCGCCGGGAGAAGGAGCAGGCGAAGCTGGACGCCCAGGAGGCGCTGGACGATCCCCTGGTGCTGGCGGCGCGGCGGCTCGGCGGGGAGGCCTTCGTCGGCGAGGTCGTCGACGTGACCATGACCTACACGGAGAGCAAGCGCCCCAGCCCCCGTCCGCTGATCACTGTGCGCACCGAGGACCGGCCCCATCTCGGGGAGAAGGCGAAGGTCCACCGCTCCCTCGACGGCAAGCCGCAGACGGCCCAGTTCGTGGGCGTCGAGGAGGAGGACGGCGGGGCGGATCCCGGCGGCGGCCCCCTGCTGGTCGTCCTGCGGATCGTCGACAGGATGGGCCGCGGCAGGGAACCTGCGCTCGGCTCGGTGCCGGAGAAGGGCGACCGGGTCTGCTTCACGCTCTTCGAGCACGAACCGCGGGGCGGGCCCAAGCTGCCCGACCCGGAGAACACCCCGTGGACGCACGGCGGGCCGCCCACCGACCCGTCGCCGCTGCCCGCCGCCGATCCCGTCACCGAGGAGGACCTGCTGTGATCACGTCCGTCGGGGCCGCCGACGCCGCCTTCGACCCCGGCGCGGCGGCCGCCCGGGTCACCGAGCGGATCCTGAGCGACACGATGTCCGGCGCGCACCGCGGCGTGGTGGTGGACTCCCCGCCCGGCGCGGGCAAGTCCACGCTGGTGGTGCGGGCCGCGCTGGAGCTGGCGGATGCGGGGCGTCCGCTGATGGTCGTCGCGCAGACCAACGCGCAGGTGGACGACCTGGTGCTGCGGCTCCACGAGAAGCGGCCCGACCTGCCGGTGGGCCGGCTGCACAGCAGTGACGCGGACGCCTACGACAGGGCGCTGGAGAGCCTGGACAACGTCCTGCTCTCCGACAAGGCGCCGGCGCTGGCCGGGCTGCCGGTGGTGATCTCCACGGCCGCCAAGTGGGGGCACGTGAAGCCGTCCGACGCGCACTGGGAGCAGGCGATCGTCGACGAGGCGTACCAGATGCGGTCGGACGCGCTGCTGACGGTGGCCGGGCTGTTCGACCGGGCGCTGTTCGTCGGCGACCCCGGTCAGCTGGACCCGTTCTCGGTGGTGGGCGCGGAGCAGTGGGCGGGGTTGTCCTACGACCCGTCCGCCTCGGCGGTCACCACGCTGCTGGCGCACAACCCGGGGCTGCCGCAGCACCGGCTGCCGGTGTCCTGGCGGCTCCCCGCCTCGGCGGCGCCGCTGGTCTCCGACGCGTTCTACCCGTACACGCCGTTCCGCGCGGGCACCGGGCCCGACGACCGGCGACTGGCGTTCGGCGTGCCGTCGGACGGGTCCGGGCCGGACCGGGTGATCGACGAGGCGGCGGTCTCCGGGTGGGGGCTGCTGGAGCTGC
>NZ_JACADT010000878.1:0-2423 GCF_013421635.1 Streptomyces sp. UH6
CGCCACCCGGCGGTACGTGGTCGCCGAGACCCCTGAGGGCCGGCTGGCCGGCTACGCGGGCCTCGCCGCCGCCGGCGACCAGGGTGACGTGCAGACCATCGCCGTCGCCCCCGGCCACCAGGGCACCGGCCTCGGCAGCCGGCTGCTCGGTGAACTGCTGCGCGCGGCGACCGACTTCGAGTGCCACGAGGTGATGCTCGAGGTCCGCGTCGACAACGTCCGCGCCCAGCGGCTCTACGAGAGATTCGGCTTCGAGCCGATCGGCTTCCGCCGCGGCTACTACCAGCCGGGCAACGTCGACGCCCTCGTGATGCGCCTCACCGACCCCGCATCCGCCCCCTCCTCCGCCGCATCCCCCGCCTCCGCTGCACAAGGAACCCGGAACCATGGCTGACCTGCGGGACGAGCCCCTCGTCCTCGGCATCGAGACCTCCTGCGACGAGACCGGCGTCGGCGTCGTCCGCGGCACCACCCTGCTGGCCGACGCCGTCGCCTCCAGCGTCGACGAGCACGCCCGCTTCGGCGGCGTCGTGCCCGAGGTGGCCTCCCGGGCCCACCTGGAGGCGATGGTCCCGACGATCGAGCGGGCCCTGAAGGAAGCGGGCGTCAGCGCCAAGGACCTCGACGGCGTCGCGGTCACCGCCGGCCCCGGGCTCGCGGGCGCGCTGCTGGTCGGCGTCTCCGCCGCCAAGGCGTTCGCCTACGCGCTGGGCAAGCCGCTCTACGGCGTCAACCACCTGGCCTCGCACATCTGCGTCGACCAGCTCGAGCACGGGCCGCTGCCCGAGCCGACCATGGCGCTGCTGGTCTCCGGCGGCCACTCCTCGCTGCTGCTGTCGAGCGACATCACCTCCGACGTACGGCCGATGGGCGCCACCATCGACGACGCGGCCGGCGAGGCCTTCGACAAGATCGCCCGGGTGCTGAACCTCGGCTTCCCCGGCGGTCCGGTGATCGACCGGTACGCCAAGGAGGGCGACCCGACCGCCATCTCCTTCCCGCGTGGCCTGACCGGCCCGCGCGACCCCGCCTACGACTTCTCCTTCTCCGGCCTCAAGACGGCGGTCGCCCGCTGGATCGAGGCGAAGCGGGCCGCCGGTGAGGAGGTGCCCGTGCGCGACGTCGCCGCGTCCTTCCAGGAGGCCGTGGTGGACGTGCTCACCCGCAAGGCGGTGCGCGCCTGCAAGGACGAGGGCGTCGACCACCTGATGATCGGCGGCGGCGTGGCCGCCAACTCGCGGCTGCGGGCGCTGGCCCAGGAACGGTGCGAGGCGGCGGGCATCCGGCTGCGGGTGCCGCGGCCCAAGCTGTGCACCGACAACGGCGCGATGGTCGCCGCGCTGGGCGCCGAGATGGTGGCGCGGGGACGGGCGGCCTCGGCCTGGGACCTGTCGGCCGACTCCTCCCTCCCGGTGACCGAGCCGCACGTGCCCGCCCCCGAGGGCGCCGCCGCGCACGGGCACACCCACGCGCACGCGCACTCCCACGACCATGTGCACGAGCTCTCGAAGGAGAACCTGTACTCGTGACCGTCGCACTGATGTGGGAGGCCCGGGCGCCCGAGGGCCGGGGCGCGGAACTCCTCACCTGGGCCCGCTCCCAGCCACTGCCCCGCGACCCCGCACGCCGGGAGAGCTTCCGCGCGCCGCAGGACCGGGTGCTGGTCGTCACCTGGTGGGACGCCGAGCCGCACGAGCCGCTGCCCGAACTTCCCGACCCGCCGGGCGGACTGGCCTCGCGGCCGGTGCACCGGTGGCGCTTCGAGTCGCTCGGGGCGGAGTGACGGCCGGGTGACCTACTACGCGGACCTCACCCCCTACACCTACCTCCCGCCCGGCGGTCCCGGCACCGGGACGCCGCCGCCCTGGCACGGGCTGCCGGTGCTCAACGTCGGCTGGCTGAGCGCGGCCCGCGGGTACCGCAAGGGCACGCCCCCGCCCGAACTCGCCGAGAACCTGCGGCGGATGACCCGCAGCCACCGGGCCCAGCAGACGCGCGGGTTCCACCTCTGCCCCTGGTGCTCGATGCGCCTGCTGCGCGCGGGCCCCGAATGCCCGCGCAGCAGCGCCGAGATCAGGGTGGTGGGTGACGACGTCGCCTACGCGGCACCCGAGTTGATCGCGCACTACGTCGAGGCGCACGAGTACCTGCCGCCGGACGAGTTCGTCCACGCCGTCCTCCGGGGCCGTCGGGGCTGAACGTTCGTCCCGTGTTCCGGCCGTTGTCAGTGGCGGGTGCGAAGATCTCGGCAGGTGCTGTCGATGGCCCGGACGGAATGCCGGGCCGCCCGTAAGGGGGTCGGCGATGTGGGACGAGCGGAGCACGAGTCGCGATCGCGAACCGGTGCTGCTGCGCGACGTGCTGGCGGAGGCCACCGCCGCGTTGCGGGAGGCGTCGCGGGCCGCCGAGGTCGCGCCGCGGGC
>NZ_JACADT010000879.1:0-2401 GCF_013421635.1 Streptomyces sp. UH6
GGCGGACGGGCCGGGACGGGAGCCGGAAGTGAACGAACCAGTGATCGTCGGGGTGGACGGTTCGCCGTCCGGCTTCGCCGCGGTCGACGTCGCGGCGGACGAGGCGCACCTGCGCGGCGTCCCGCTGCGCATCGTGCACGCCTTCGGCAACCGGCCCTCGCGGATGCCGGGGGTCACCCCGCCGCCGGAGATGACCGGGCGGGGCCTGGCGGGGCTGGTGCACGGGGTTCCCTCGGAGGCGGAGCAGCGGGCCCACGCCCGTGTGCCGGGCCTGGAGGTCACCCGCTCGGTGGTCTCGGGCGAGCCGCTGGAGGTCCTGACCATCGAGTCGCGCTCGGCGGCGCTGGCGGTGGTCGGCAGCCGCGGCCTCAGCGGATTCTCCTCGCTTCTGCTGGGCTCGACGGCCGTGCAGCTGGCCGCGCACGGGCAGTGCCCGCTGATGGTGGTGCGGGGCCGTTCCTCCCCGGCCGGGCCGGTGCTGCTGGCCGTCGACGGCTCCGAGGCCGGTGAGGCGGCGGTGGCCTTCGCCTTCGCCGAGGCCGCGTTGCGCGGGGCGCCGCTGGTCGCGATGCACGTGTGGAACACCCGCAGCGAGCGGGCCCTCGACGACGACCCCCTCGACCCCCTGCGGATCGTGGTGGACGTCAACCGGCTCCAGGAGGAGCAACGGCGCCTGCTGGACGAGACGCTGGCCCGTCACCGCGCCGCCCACCCGGACGTCGTGGTCGAGCCGCGGCTGGTCCGCTCCCGGATCCGCCCCGCCCTGCTGGAGGCGAGCGGCGAGGCCCGTCTGACGGTGGTCGGCGCCCGGGGCCGGGGCGGCTTCCAGGGCATGCTGCTCGGCTCGGTCAGCCAGGCGCTGCTCCACCACGCCGACTGCCCGGTGGTCGTGGTCCGCGGCCGCCACTGACGGACCGGAAGGGCCGGCGCCCGGGCGGACCCCGTGCGGCCGGACGCGCGCCGGTGACCGACCGTGCGAATCCCTGTACGCTCCGCCCTTGTCGCACGGGCCGGGCGTCCACGCCGCCTTGTGCCAGAGGCGGTTCGGCCCGGGCGGCTTCCGCCGGCGCACCCACACACGGAGCTTCCCTCATGGCCGACACCGAAGCCCTCGCCTGCCCGTTCTCCGGAGCCGTCGACATCACCGCCCTCGGGGACACCGCGCACGAGCAGAACGCCGGGCTCCGCGACGCGGGTCCCGCGACCCGCGTGGCACTCCCCCAGGGCGTCGAGGCATGGGTGGTCCCCCACTACGCCACCCTGCGCGACCTGCTCGCGGACCCCCGCGTCGGCAAGCATCCCTCCCACTGGACCGCCCTGTCCGAGGGCCGGGTGCCGGCCGACTGGCCGTTGATCAACTTCGCCGTCGTGCCCGGCCTGCTGACCTCCGACGGAGCCGACCACCGGCGGTTGCGCAACCTGCTCGGGCAGGCCTTCACCCCGCGCCGGGTCGAGGAGCTGCGTCCACGGGTGGAGTTGCTGGTGTCCGGGCTCCTGGACCGCCTCGCCGGCCACCCGGCGGGTCACCCGGTCGACCTGCGGCCGGAGTTCTGCCTGCCGCTGCCGGTCCAGGTCGTCTGCGAGCTGGTCGGTCTGCCCGGCGACCGGTGGGACCGCATGCACGAGCTCAGCAACGCCCTCGTCGGCGCGGGGACCGGTCCTGGCCGGCCGGACATGGGCGCCGTCCAACGCGACGCCTTCGCCCTTCTCACAGAACTGGTCGACCTGCGCGCCCGGGAGCCCGGCGACGACCTGACCACCGCGATGATCGCCGCCCGGGAGGCCGACGGCAGCCGGCTCGGCGCCGACGAACTGGTGGGCACGCTGCTGCAGTTGCTGGTGGCGGGTCACGAGACCACCATCAACCTGATGGGCAACGCGGTCCGCGCCCTGCTCACCCACCCGGAACAGCTGGAGCTGCTGCGCTCCGGTGCGGTGCCCTGGGCGGCGGTCACCGAGGAGACCCTGCGCTGGGACTCCCCGGTCAACCACTTCCCGCTCCGTTACGCGCTGGAGGACCTGGAGGTCGGCGGCGTCCTGATCCGCCGGGGCGAGGCCGTCCTCGCCTCCTTCGCATCGGCGGGCCGTGACGGCCGGGAGTACGGGGAGAGCGCCGACGTCTTCGACCTCACCCGTCCCGCCTTCCGCCACCTGTCCTTCGGCCACGGCCCGCATTTCTGCATCGGCGCGCCGCTCGCCCGACTGGAGACGGAGGTCGCGCTGAAGGGCCTCTTCACCCGCTTCCCGGACCTGCGCCTCGCCTCCGGTGACGAGCTGCCCCGCCGCGGCGGCGTCGTCTCCAACGCCCTCACCGGCCTCCCGGTGTTCCTGACCGCATGACCGCATGACCGCCTGCCGGCGGGGTCCCGAAAGCACGGAGCCCGTGCGCCGCGGGGCCGCG
>NZ_JACADT010000088.1:0-11153 GCF_013421635.1 Streptomyces sp. UH6
GGGCGCCGTCCGGCGACCTGGACGAGAAGTTCGCCCGGGCGGGCGTGGCCGCACTCGGCAGGTGAACCGGCACGGCGGCGCCCGGTCCGCACCGGTGCGCCGCCGTCCGCGGTCACCCGACCGCCACCTCACCTCACCCCGCGCCGGGACCCCCTGCCGCGGGGCGCACGGGGTACTTGCTCATCACCGACACGCGGTTGAAGGCGTTGATGGTGACCGCCACCCACAGGACGGCCGAGATCTCGTCCTCCGACATCACCGCCCGCGCCGCGCGGTAGGCGCGGTCCTGCGCCTCCGCGTCCTGCGGACGGGTGGTCGCCTCGGCCAGGGCGAGAGCGGCCCGCTCCCGGGGATCGAACAGCTCGGTGTCGCGCCAGGCGGGCAGGACGCCCAGGCGCTGGGTCGTCTCACCCGCGCGCAGGGCCGCGGCGGTGTGCAGGCCGAGGCAGTACGCGCACGCGTTGAGCTGGGAGACCCGCACGTTGACCAGTTCGACGAGCCTTCTCGTCAGCCCCGCCTCCGCCGCCGCGGCCTTCACCGCCTCGGAGGTCGCCACCAGCGCGCGGTAGGCCTCCGGGTGCTGCTTGTCGAGGAAGACCCGCCGACCGGCTTCCGTCTCCGTCGTCGCTGTCACGTGCGCCCCTTCGTCGTCCGGCTGTCCATCGAGGACCACGCCATCATGCCGATCTCCCCGGACCGAGGGGAGAAGGGGGTCCGCCCGAGCAGACGGTCCCGGACGCGGCCCGGTCCCCGGAGCGGATGATCCGTCCGCGCCGGTCGGTCCTCCGCGCGGGTCAGTCCTCGGCGGCCGCGCGCAGCCGGGCGTACTCCTCGGCCATGGTCGTCAGGCTCCAGTGGGCGTTCAGCCCGCTCGGGTTGGGCAGCACCCACACCCCGGTGCCCCCGCCCATGACCCGCTCCTGCGGGCCCACCGCCGCCTTGCGGTCGCCGAACGCCGCCCGGTACGCCGTGACGCCCAGAACGGCCAGCCAGCGGGGCCGCAGCAGCTCCGTTTTGGCCTCCAGGATCCGGCCGCCCTCCAGGTACTCCTCGGCGGTCAGCTCGTCGGCCCGCGCGGTCGCCCGCTCGACCACGTTGGTGATGCCGAGCCCGAAGGACAGCAGCTCCCGCTGCTCCGCGGGGTCCAGCCGCCGGGGCGTGGAGCCGGACCGGTGCAGCACGGGCCAGAAGCGGTTGCCCGGACGCGCGAAGTGGTGCCCGGTCGCGGCCGTCATCAGGCCCGGGTTGATCCCGCAGAACAGCACGCGCAGGCCGCTCGCGACCACATCGGGGACGATGCGGTCGCGAGCGGCCTCCAGCTCCTCGCGGGTGAAGCGCGGCGTCATCGCCCCACCGGCCGCCGGATCAGAGGATCGCCCCGGGGGTGTACGCCGCGGCCTGCGGGTGCCGCTTCACGATCTCCTCCACCCGGGCGACCACCACACCGACCTGGTCGGCGGCCGCGCCCGTGAAGGACAGCTTGTCCGCCATCAGGGCGTCCAGCCCCGCACGGTCCAGCGGGACGCGCTCGTCGGCGGCCAGCCTGTCCAGCAGCTCGTTGCGCTCGGCGCCCTGCTCGCGCATGGCGAGGGCGCAGGCCACCGCGTTCTCCTTGATGGCCTCGTGCGCCTCCTCGCGGCCCACCCCGGCGCGCACCGAGGCCATCAGCACCTTGGTGGTGGCCAGGAACGGCAGGTAGCGGTCCAGCTCGCGCGCGACGACGGCGGGGAAGGCGCCGAACTCGTCGAGCACGGTCAGGAACGTCTCCAGCAGGCCGTCCAGCGCGAAGAAGGCGTCCGGCAGCGCCACCCGGCGGACCACGGAGCAGGAGACGTCGCCCTCGTTCCACTGGTCGCCCGCCAGCTCGCCGGTCATCGAGGCGTAGCCGCGCAGGATCACCATCAGGCCGTTCACGCGCTCGCAGGAACGGGTGTTCATCTTGTGCGGCATCGCCGAGGAACCGACCTGGCCCGGCTTGAAGCCCTCGGTCACCAGCTCGTGGCCGGCCATCAGGCGGATGGTCTTGGCGAGCGAGGACGGGGCGGCCGCCAGCTGGACGAGGGCGGTGACGACCTCGTAGTCCAGGGAGCGCGGGTAGACCTGGCCGACCGAGGTGAAGGCCTGGCCGAAGCCGAGGTGGGCGGCGATGCGCTCCTCGAGGCCGGCCAGCTTGCCGGCGTCGCCGCCGAGGAGGTCCAGCATGTCCTGGGCGGTGCCGACCGGGCCCTTGATGCCGCGCAGCGGGTAGCGGCCGAGCAGCTCCTCCAGGCGGGCGTACGCCACCAGCAGCTCGTCCGTGGCGGTGGCGAAGCGCTTGCCGAGGGTGGTGGCCTGGGCGGCCACGTTGTGCGAACGTCCGGCCATCACCAGCTCGCCGTACTCGGCGGAGAGCCGGCCCAGGCGGGCCAGCACGGCGACGACGCGGTCGCGGACCAGCTCCAGGGAGAGGCGGATCTGCAACTGCTCGACGTTCTCGGTCAGGTCCCGGGAGGTCATGCCCTTGTGGACCTGCTCGTGGCCGGCGAGGTCGTTGAACTCCTCGATGCGGGCCTTCACGTCGTGGCGGGTGACCTTCTCGCGCTCGGCGATGGAGCCGAGGTCGACCTGGTCGAGCACGCGCTCGTAGTCGGCGAGGGCCGCGTCCGGCACCTCGATCCCGAGGTCCTTCTGGGCCCGGAGCACGGCGAGCCAGAGCCGGCGCTCCAGCTTGACCTTTTCCTCGGGGGACCAGAGCGTGGCCAGCTCGGTGGAGGCGTAGCGTCCGGCGAGGACGTTCGGAATGCGGGGCTTGGCGGGAGAAGTCACGTAACCGGATTCTACTGTTCGTTCGTGCAGGTCGACGCCGCGGCCCTGTTCGTCGGAACCTCCAGGACGCCGCCTGCCCCCGGGGCCCTCACGCCGCGGCGCGCGGATCGAGCAGTCCTTCGGCCAGCAGGTCGGACCAGAGCCCCTCCGGCACGTCCTTGCGGAACGCGGCCAGATCGGCGCGCACCTCCTGCGCGGAACGCATGCCGACCACGATGCCGGCCACCGCGGGGTGCCGCAGCGGAAAGGCCATCGCCGCCTCGGGGAGGGTCACGCCGTGCGACGCGCAGACGTCGGCGACCCGGCGGGCGCGGCGCAGGACGTCCGGCGAGGCGGCCGCGTAGTCGAAGAAGGCGCCGGGGGAGGGGTGCGGCGTCGCCAGCAGGCCGGAATTGAAGATGGAGGCGGCCAGCAGGGAGACGCCGCGCCCGGCGCAGGCGGGCAGCAGGTCGTGCGCCGCCCGCTGGTCGAGGAGGGTGTAGCGGCCGGAGAGCATCACCACGTCGACGTCGTGCTCCCGGACCAGCCGGGTCAGCAGGCCGGTGTCGTGCATCCCCGCCCCGACCGCGCCCACCACCCCCTGCGCGCGCAGCTCGGCCAGGGCGGGCAGACCGGTGCGCAGGGCGGCCTCGAAGTGCTGCTCCGCGTCGTGCAGGAGCAGCACGTCCACGCGGTCGGCGCCCATCCGGGCCAGCGACTCCTCGACGCAGCGCAGCACGCCGTCCCGGGAGAAGTCCCACTGCCTGCGGTGCGTGGCCGGCACCGCGAAACTCTCGTCCACGCGGCCGGCGGGATCCTGGGGCACCAGGAGCCGGCCGACCTTGGTGGAGAGGGTGACGTCCTCGCGGGGGAGTTCGCGCAGGAAGCCGCCCAGGCGGCGCTCGGCGTGGCCGACGCCGTAGTGCGGGGCGGTGTCGAAGAAGCGGATCCCGCATTCCCACGCGGCGGCCAGGGCTCCGGCGGCGGTCTCGTCGTCCAGCGGTTCGTAGAGCCCGCCGAGCGGTCCGGTCCCGAAACCGAGTTCGGTCACCTCGACCTCGGTGCGCCCGAGCCGACGGGTCCTCATGCCGTTCCCCTCCGCCCCGGCACGGCGGGGCCCCGCGCCGGGGACGAACGTACCCGGCGGGATGCCGCGTCACACCTGCCCGGACACCGCCGCCCCGCCCGCCGCACGGCCCCGGGACGGTCCGGCGCCGGTGGGCGGCCCGACTCACTCGTAGGGCAGCAGGTCCGCCCGCTTGGGGAGCAGGCCGTCGCCCGACGAACGGCCGGTGAGGCGGCGGGCGATCCAGGGCAGGAGGTGGACGCGGGCGAAGCGGGCGTCCGCGACCCGGCGCCGCAGCCACGGGTCCGGCGGGGTCGCCGCCATCGGCACGTGCCAGTGGTGGTCCTCCGGGGGGTACCCGAGCCCCTGCCACACCGCCTCCGCGACCCGCCGGTGCCCCTCGTGCGTCAGGTGGATCCGGTCCACGTCCCACACCCGGGGATCGGCCAGCGACGGCGCCCCGTACAGGTCGATCAGCACCGCCCCGTGCCGGGCCGCCAGCGAGTCGAGGGTCTCGAAGAGGGCCTCCATCCGCGGCCGGAAGCGTTCCATCACCGGCCCCCGCCGCCCGGGGCTGCGCATCAGCACCAGTTGCTTGCAGGCCGGAGCGAGCCGCTCGACGGCCTCCTCCAGCAGCCCGGACACCCGCCCCATGTCGCACTGGGGCCGCATCGCGTCGTTGAGCCCGCCGACCAGGGTGATCACGTCGGCGCCCATCTCCGCGGCGAGGCCCACCTGCTCGTCGACGATCTGGCCGATCAGCTTGCCGCGGATCGCCAGGTTGGCGTACCGGAAGCCGGGGCTGCGGGCGGCCATCCTGACCGCGAGGAGGTCGGCCCAGCCGCGGTAGGTGCCGTCGGGGAGGAGGTCCGACATGCCCTCGGTGAAGGAGTCGCCGAGGGCGACCAGGCTGGAGTACGTGGGAGCGGGATCATTCTGCGTCTGCATGGCAGGGAGAATCGTATCGCCGTCACATACCGCTCAGTCGGTCGCCCTCGGGTGGAGCGGTGGCCGCTCAGGCCGCCGGCTGGCCGAACAGCTCCCGCAGGACGTCCTCCATGGTGACCAGACCCGTCAGCCGCCCGTCGGAGCCCAGCACCGCCGCGAGGTGGGTGCGGCTGCCGCGCAGCGCGGTCAGCACGTCGTCCAGCGGGGTGTTCTCCCGGACCCGGGCGATGGGCCGCATGTTCTGCACCCGGAACGGCAGGTCGCGCGGCATGGCGTCCAGGGCGTCCTTGACGTGCAGGTAGGCGATGATGCGCCGCTCGTCGTCGACCACCGGGAACCGGGAGAACCCGGTCTCCGCGGAGAGCGCCTCCAGTTGGGCCGGCGTGACGCCCAGGGACACGTACCGCACCCTCTCCAGCGGCAGCAGGACCTCGCCCACCGGGCGGCGGCCCAGCTTCAGCGCGTCGTTGAGCCGCTCCCGGGCCCGGTCGTCGATGAGACCGGCCTCCCGGGAGTCCTTCACCATCTGCGCCAGCTCGGCGTCCGAGAAGGAGGCCGTGACCTCGTCCTTCGGCTCCACCTTGATCAGCTTCAGCAGGGCGTTGGCGAAGGCGTTGACGGTGAAGATCACCGGCCGGAAGGCCTTGGCGAAGGCCACCAGCGGGGGGCCGAGCAGGAGCGCGGTCCGCACCGGCTCCGCCAGCGCCACGTTCTTCGGCACCATCTCGCCCAGCAGCATGTGCAGGTAGGTCGCCAGGCTCAGGGCGATCACGAAGGAGATCGCGTGGCCCGCCCCGGACGGCACGCCCACGGCGTGGAACAGCGGCTCCAGCAGGTGCGCGATGGCCGGCTCGGCGACCACACCGAGCACCAGCGTGGACAGGGTGATGCCGAGCTGCGCGGCGGCCATCAGGGCGGAGACATGCTCCAGGCCCCACAGCACCCGCCCGGCGCGGCGGTCGCCCTCCTCGGCGTGCGGCTCGATCTGGCTGCGCCGGACCGAGATCATGGCGAACTCGGCCCCGACGAAGAACGCGTTGAGGACCAGGGTCAGCAGACCGATCAGCAGTTGTACGGCGGTCATCGGGTCGCTCCCTGTCCCTTCTCGGCGTCCGCGGCGACGTCGGCCGGCGGGGCGGTCAGCAGGACGCGGGCGGCCCGGTGGCCGGAGGCGTCCAGCACTTCGAGGCGCCAGCCGGCGACCTCCACGACGTCCCCGACGGCCGGTATCCGGCCCAGGGCGGTGGCGACCAGGCCGGCCAGCGTCTCGTAGGGGCCGTCCGGGGCGCGCAGGCCGATCCGGGCGAGCCGGTCGGTGCGTGCCGCCCCGTCGGCGTCGAAGACCGCCCGGCCGTCGGCGTCGGTGCCGGCCGGCGCGAGATCGGGCGTCTCGAACGGGTCGTGCTCGTCGTGGACCTCGCCCACGACCTCCTCGACGATGTCCTCCAGCGTCACCACGCCCGCGGTGCCGCCGTACTCGTCGATCACCACGGCCATGGTGCGCCCGCCCGACAGCCGGTCCAGCAGCCGCTCGACGGTCAGCGACTCGGGCACCAGCAGCGGCTCGCGCAGCAGCTCCGCCACGTGCACCCGGGCCCGTCGCTCGGCGGGCAGCGCCAGCACGTCCTTGATGTGGACCGTGCCGACCACCCGGTCCAGGTTCCCCCGGTACACCGGGAAGCGGGACAGGCCGGTGGCACGCGTCGCGTTGGCCACGTCCTCGCAGGTCGCCTGGGCGTCCAGGGCGACCACCTGGACCCGCGGGGTCATCACGTTCTCCGCCGTCAGCTCCGCCAGGTTGAGCGTGCGGACGAACAGCTCGGCGGTGTCCGCCTCCAGCGCGCCCTGCTTGGCGGAGTGGCGGGCCAGTGCCGCCAGCTCCTGCGGGCCGCGCGCGGAGGCCAGCTCCTCGGCGGGCTCCAGGCCCATCCGGCGCACCACCCGGTTGGCGGTGTTGTTGAGATGAGTGATGAACGGGCCGAAGACGGCGCTGAAGACGCGCTGCGGCGTGGCCACCTTCCGGGCCACCGCCAGCGGTGCGCTGATCGCCCAGTTCTTCGGGACCAGCTCGCCGACGACCATCAGGAAGACCGTCGACAGGGCCGTGCCGAGCACCAGGGCCACCGAACTCGCGGTGCCTTCGGAGAGGCCGATCGCGCCCAGCGGGCCGGAGATCAGGGCGGCGATGGACGGCTCGGCGAGCATGCCCACCACCAGGTTGGTGACGGTGATGCCCAGCTGGGCGCCGGAGAGCTGGAAGGTCAGACCGCGGACGGCCTTGAGGGCGCTGTCCGCGCCCCGGTCGCCCTTCTCGGCCGCGCGCTCCAGCTCGGCGCGTTCGACCGTCGTCAAGGAGAACTCCGCGGCCACGAACGCGCCGCAGCACAGCGACAGCAGGACGGCGAGCAACAGGAGGAGGACCTCGGTCACCGGGTCGCCTCCCCGTGGCCGTGGCGGGAGGAGAACACGCAGGTGAGGCTGCTACTGGGAGGCTCGCCCATGGGCGGACGCTCACGCACCTTTCGAGAGATTGCCGAGATCACCGTGGTCGGTGACACCCCCAGAGTAAAGGACGGGCAAAGTGGCCCGTGGGTGAGGGCCATGACCCGGACACGAGTACCCGCTCGGCGGCGCGGCATGGGGTGCGCGAGGACGGAAACCGGCCCCGGCGCCGGCGGACGGGCCGACGGCGCCGGGGCGGTTCACGGGCGGCACGGCCCGCGGGTCAGCGCACCCGCCCGTACCAGACGCTCCGGCTCCAGATCTTCTGCAGCCGCACCACGTCACCGCTCTTGGGCGCGTGCCAGAGCTTGCCCGAGCCGGCGTAGATGCCCACGTGGTACACCCCGTACCCCGAGTGGAAGAAGACCAGGTCGCCGGGCTTGCGCTTGCCCGCCGGGACGCGGCTGGTCCGGTTGTACTGCTGCGCCGCCGTGCGGGGCAGCGTCTTCCCGGCCTTCTTGAACGAGTAGAGGATCAGCCCCGAGCAGTCGAACGCGTGGGGACCGGTGGCGCCGTACCGGTAGGGGGCTCCCTTCTTGGAGGCCGCCACCTTGAGGGCCTTGGAGCCCACGGTGGCCGCCTGGGCCTCGGCGCTGAGGCCGGGAACCGCGATGCCGCCTCCGAACGCGGCGAAGGTCAGGACCGAGGCCGTTCCGGCCCGGGTCAGCAGGGACGGGACGCGATTGAGCACGGTCATGCACAACCCTTCGACAGCCGCCTGTGAAGGATGACCTGTCGGATTCGGGCCGCGAAGTAGCCCGGCCGCCGTGCGGCGGCTTCACCCCAAGGACCGCCCGGAACGAAGTCCGGCGGCCCGTCGTGCTCGGGTCCTCCACTCCTGCCGATCCACTCCTGTCGACCCGTCGCCCGGCCGGCGGCAGGATTCGGCGTCCGCCCGGGCCGCCCCGCCGCTGCGGCGAGGGCTTGTCGTCGGGAGGATCTTCACGCACTCGGTGCCCGGGATCATCCGCTGACGACGTGTTGTGCGCTTCGTCACCCCTGCGCCGTTCGGGTGGACAACACGGGATGTGTCCCTCGGTAACCACACCCGGCGAGGCGCTCACCAGGCCAGGAGCGGCCGGCTCCGCCCGCCGTCCACGCGGCGCGGGCAAATCGGGGGGTCCGTCGGACGGAGGAGCGTCTACGCCGAACGACGGTACGCCGTACGGCCCGCCCGACCGGAGCGCACCGGGGTGGCGGCGGTGCCACGACCGGGGGCACGCGGTGCGCGCGCCGCCGCACGGCACGGGCGCGCCCGCACCCGCCCGCCACAACGTCGTTAACGCCCCCGAAACGAGGCGCCACTAGCCTCCTGGGACGCGTCGGGGGCGACGAGACGAGGGGGCGCCGTGCAACTGACACCGCACGAGCAGGAGAAACTGCTGATCCACGTGGCGGCGGACGTCGCCGCGAGGCGCCGGGACCGCGGGCTGAGGCTCAACCACCCGGAGGCCGTCGCCCTGATCTCCTCCCACATCCTCGAGGGCGCCCGCGACGGCCGCACCGTCGCCGAGCTGATGCGCTCCGGCCGCACCGTCCTCACCCGGGACGACGTCATGGACGGCGTCCCCGAGATGATCCACGACGTGCAGGTCGAGGCCACCTTCCCGGACGGGACCAAGCTGGTCACCGTCCACGACCCGATCGTCTGACGAAGAGGGCCGCCATGATCCCCGGAGAGTTCGTCCTGGACGACGCGCCCGTGATCCTGAACGAGGGCCGCGAGGTCACCCGGATCACCGTGCTGAACGCCGCCGACCGCCCCGTGCAGGTCGGCTCCCACTACCACTTCGCCGAGGCCAATCCCGGCCTGGAGTTCGACCGGGCCGCCGCGCACGGACGGCGGCTGCACGTCGCCGCCGGCACCGCCGTGCGGTTCGAGCCCGGCATCCCGGTGGAGGTGGAACTCGTGCCGCTGGCCGGGCGCCGCGTGGTGCCGGGCCTGCGCGGGGAGACCGGAGGTCCGCTCGATGCCTGAGACGCCCCGCCCGTCGGCGCTGCCGCGCGCCGAGTACGCCGACCTCTTCGGCCCCACCACCGGCGACCGGATCCGGCTCGCCGACACCGACCTGCTGGTGGAGATCGAGGAGGACCGCTGCGGCGGGCCGGGCCGCGCCGGGGACGAGGCGGTCTTCGGCGGCGGCAAGGTGATCCGCGAGTCGATGGGCCAGTCCCGGACCACCCGGGCCGAGGGCGCCCCCGACACCGTCGTGACGGGCGCGGTGATCCTCGACCACTGGGGGATCGTCAAGGCGGACGTCGGCATCAGGGACGGCAGGATCACCGGGATCGGCAAGGCCGGCAACCCGGACACCATGGACGGCGTCCACCCCGAGCTGGTGATCGGACCGGAGACCGAGATCATCGCCGGCAACGGCAGGATCCTCACCGCCGGGGCGGTCGACGCGCACGTCCACTTCATCTGCCCGCAGATCGCCGACGAGGCGCTGGCCTCCGGCGTCACCACCCTCGTCGGCGGGGGCACCGGGCCCGCCGAGGGGTCCAAGGCCACCACCGTCACGCCCGGACCGTGGCACCTGGCCCGGATGCTGGAGGCGATGGAGGCCCACCCGCTCAACATCGGCCTGCTGGGCAAGGGCAACACCGTCTCGCACGAGGCGATGCTCTCCCAGATCCGCAGCGGCGCCGTCGGCCTCAAGCTCCACGAGGACTGGGGCTCCACCCCGGCCGCCGTCGACGCCGCGCTCACCGTCGCCGACCGGACCGGCGTCCAGGTCGCCATCCACACCGACACCCTCAACGAGGCCGGATTCGTCGGCGACACCCTCGCCGCGATCGCCGGACGGGGCATCCACGCCTACCACACCGAGGGCGCGGGCGGCGGACACGCCCCGGACATCATGACCGTGGTCTCGCAGCCCAACGTGCTGCCCAGCTCCACCAACCCGACCCGGCCGTTCACCGTCAACACCGTCGAGGAACACCTCGACATGCTGATGGTCTGCCACCACCTCAACCCGGCCGTCCCCGAGGACCTCGCCTTCGCCGAGTCGCGGATCCGGCCCTCCACCATCGGCGCCGAGGACATCCTGCACGACCTCGGCGCCATCTCGATCATCTCCTCCGACTCCCAGGCGATGGGCCGCGTCGGGGAGGTGATCCTGCGGACCTGGCAGACCGCCCACGTCATGAAGAGGCGGCGCGGCCCGCTGCCCGGTGACGGGCGCGCCGACAACCTGCGGGCCCGCCGCTACGTCGCCAAGTACACGATCAACCCGGCCGTGGCACAGGGCCTCTCCCGCGAGGTCGGCTCGGTGGAGAGCGGCAAGCTCGCCGACCTGGTGCTCTGGGAACCGGCGTTCTTCGGCGTCAAACCCCATCTCGTCGTCAAGGGCGGGCAGATCGCCTACGCGCAGATGGGCGACGCGAACGCGTCCATCCCCACGCCCCAGCCGGTGCTGCCCCGCCCGATGTACGGGGCCCTCGGGCGTGCCCCGGCCGCCAACTCGGTCAACTTCGTGGCCCCGGCGGCCCTCGAGGACGGTCTGCCCGAGCGGCTCGGGCTCGGCAAGCGGTGGGCCGTCATCGAGTCGACGCGCGGCGTCACCAAGGCCGACATGCGGCGCAACGACGCCCGGCCGGACGTGCGGATCGACCCCGACAGCTTCGCCGTCCGCATCGACGGGGAACTGGTCGAGGCCACGCCCGCCGCGGAACTGCCCATGGCCCAGCGGTACTTCCTTTTCTGAGGGGGGTGCCACCGATGACCCGCGCCGCACTGCTGCTGCTGGCCGACGGACGCTTCCCCGCCGGAGGGCACGCCCACTCCGGCGGGGCCGAGGCCGCGGTCCGGGCCGGCCGGATCACCGACGCCGCCTCGCTGGAGGAGTTC
>NZ_JACADT010000880.1:0-2400 GCF_013421635.1 Streptomyces sp. UH6
TGCCCGGCAGCGGCAGCCAGTCGAAGTGCGCGATCACCACGCTGCCGCCCGGACGCAGCAGCCGCCGGACCTCCGCGGCGGCCCTGGGCGCGTCGAACCAGTGCCAGCACTGACCGGCCGTGACGACGTCGAAGCGGGCGCCGGGGAGGCCGGTCTCCTCGGCGGTGCCCACCCGGTACGCGGCCGTCACGCCCGCCTCGGCGTCCAGCCGGCGGGCCTGGTCGAGCAGGGGTGCGGCGGGGTCCACGCCGGTGACGCGCGCGCCCGCCAGGGCGAAGAGCCGGGCGAGGCTGCCGGTGCCGGTGCCGAGGTCGAGGACGTCGCGGCCGGAAGTCTCGACGCCGTGGCGGGCCAGCCGGGTGATCAGCTCCGGCGGGAATCCGGCGCGGTGGCGCCCGTAGTCCTGTGCGGTGAGCCCGAAGTCCGGGGTGTTGCGTTCCATGGCCGCTCCCTGTCCTGCCGTACCGTCCCCGCACGATCGCCGTACGGGACCGCCGCATGATCCTTCCCCACGCCGGGCGGGGCGGACCGGACGACCCGGGGAGAGCTGGGTCACAGGGGTGGTGCGGGCCGGTCCCCGGACGTGGTGCGATGGCAGGCATGGACGCCACGACGCTGCTGCGGGAGACGCTGACCCTGACGGGGACGAGCACGGGACGGGTGATCCTCGGCATCGCCGGGGCGCCGGGCGCCGGGAAGTCCACGCTCGCCGAGTACCTGGTGGCGGCCGCCGGGGAGCGGCTGGGTCCGGGGAGCACGGCCTACGTGCCGATGGACGGCTTCCACCTGTCCAACGCCCAGCTCACCCGGCTGGGCCTGACCGGCCGCAAGGGCTCCGAGCCGAGCTTCGACGGCTGGGGGTACGCCGCACTGCTGCGGCGGATCCGCGAGCGGGGCAAGGGGCCGGTGTACGCCCCGGGCTACTCGCGGACCCTGCACGAGCCGGTGGCGGCGCTCCATGTGGTGGAGCCCTCCGTCCGGCTGGTCGTCACCGAGGGGAACTATCTCGCCGTCGCCCGGGGGCCGTGGCCGTCGGCGCGCGCCTGCCTGGACGCTCTCTGGTTCCTGGACGCGCCGGACGCGGTGCGCGAGGAACGGCTGCACGGCCGGCACACGGCGACCGGTTCCGCTCCGGAGGTCGCCCGGGCCCGGGTGACGGACAACGACCGGCCCAACGGGCGTCTGGTGGCGGCCACCCGGGAGGCCTGCGACCGGGTGATCACCGTCGAGGGGCCGCTGGAGCCCCTTCCGCGGTCCCGGCAGCCGTGACCGGCCACCGGTCACGGCGGGCCGGCGGGAGCGGCGGCGACGTCCGCCGGCACCCGCCGCCGCGGCCGGGCCGGGCCGGGCCTGGATCAGAGCAGGTCCCGCCACGTGGAGCTGGTGGCGATCGCCCGGAGCTGTTCCATCGTCAGGGCGGGTGTGTCGCGGGTCGCGGCCGTGTGCTGGGCACCGGAGTTGAAGGCGCTCACCACCACCCGCAAGCCGTCGGGCCGGATGGTGTCGACGGTCCACATCACCACCCCCTTCCCGCCCTTCTCGCCGGGACCCTGCCGCTGCACGACCTTCGTGCCGTCGGGGAGGGTCTCCACGCCGGCGCGGAAGAGCTGCCCCTCGGCGTCGGACATGTCGGGCTGCACGTTGACCTGGACCATGCTCGCCCCGTGGCCGTCGTCGACGACCAGATAGGCGTACTCGGACGCCTGACCGCCCTGCTTCTTCACCTTGAGCCCGTCGGGGAGCAGCGAGACGAAGGTCTTGCGCAGCTCCTCGCCCAGCGCCTCGGGCGGCGCGGCCGCGTCCACCGGCGGGGAGGCGTCCGTCGACGGGGACGCGTCCGGCCGGGGCTTCTTCTCCACGGAGAGGACGTCGACGAGCGGGCGCCAGACAGGAGCCGTGGCCAGCTTCTCCAACTCCTTGACGGAAAGCGGCGGTTCCGGTCGGGTGACCGGGGCGTCCTTCTGTGCCTCGGCGTTCCACTCGCTCACCGAGATGTGCCCGCCCTCGGGAGTGACGAGCTCCGCGGCCCAGTACTTCGTGTCCGCCCGGCGGTCCGGGTACTCGTACCCCTGGAAGATCATGAGCATCGAGCCGTCGGCGAGTTCGGTGGTCCGGCACGCGTCGTGCGGGACGAAGGTCCTGTCCGGGCAGGTGGTGGTCTCGCGGGCCTGCCGGCTTCCCGGTTCCACGCGGTGCAGGCCGACGGCGACCGCCCCGCCTCCCTTGCCGTCGTCGTGCACGACCTGGGCGTACGGCAGGGGGGGTGCGTCGTCGGTGCCCCTCCCCTGCTCCTTGCTGATCCGTCCTTCGGGAAGCAGGGACCTGAGGGTGCGGATCATCTCCTCGGCGGTGATCCCGCCGGCGCCCGGGGCGGGTTCGCCGGCGGCCGGGGACGGGTCC
>NZ_JACADT010000881.1:0-2396 GCF_013421635.1 Streptomyces sp. UH6
CCCGCCCGGACGCCCGCCGCGGCGCGGCTCTCGTGCGACCGCTCCTGCTGATCGATCCAGCGGTCCAGGGTGGAGAGCAGCCGGAACTGCCGGTCCACCATGCCCTGCCAGAGCGCCGGGTCCACGAGCAGGTCGGCGGCGGCCTCCGCGCCGTACACCGCACCGTGGGCGACGCTGCCGGGCGGCACGTCCATCCAGAAGACGTCCTCGTCGGCCTTCCTGGCGAGGTGCTCGGCGGCCTGCTGGAATCCCGGCTCGGAGGAGAACCCCTCGGTGAACTCGGCGGTGAACACCGCCGCCATCGGTGCCTGGAACAGCACCGACAGGCCCCGCCCCATGCCGAGCGCCAGCGCGTGCTCCAGCGGGCCCGGCTCCGGCGCGCCGTGGTGCGGGTCCAGGGGCCGCGGGCTGCCGTACCCGTCGTGGACCCAGGTCTGCTCCGTCACCGGCTGGTACAGCTCGCGCAGCTGGATCCGGCGCACCACGCAGTTCCGCAGCGGCCGGGCGACCAGGGTGTGCTGCGGCCCGGCGACCGGGCCGAGCAGGAGCGAGCCCGCCTCCAGCCGGCCCAGGTGGTACCAGTGGCCCTGCCCCACCGCGTCCACCGCGAACAGGTCCAGTGCCCCCTCGGCCACCAGCCACAGCACCTGCGGACCCTCCAGGTTCAGCCGCGGGCCCGAGCAGTCCACCAGGGTGCCCAGCGCGCCGAGCGCCTGGAGGCCGTCTTCCCGCGAGGGCCGGTCGCCCTCGTGCCCGGAGGTCATCTACCGCTCCCTGACGAGTCGTGCGTAGGCCCCGCCCGCGGCCAGCAGCTGATGGTGGGTGCCGCGTTCGACGATCCCGCCGTGCTGGAGCACCACGATCTCGTCGCTGTCGCGGACCGTGCTCAGCCGGTGCGCGACGACGACGCAGGCGCAGCCGCGGCGGCGCAGGTTGTCCATCACCACCAGCTCGGTCTCGGCGTCCAGCGCGCTGGTCACCTCGTCGAGGACCAGGACGCTGGGACGGCGGGCCAGGGCGCGGGCGATCTCCAGCCGCTGCCGCTGCCCGCCGGAGAAGTTCCGGCCGTCCTGCTCGACCGGGCTGTGGATGCCGCCCGGGCGGCGCATCACCACGTCGTACAGGGCCGCGTCCCGCAGGGCTTCGGCCACCGCCTCGTCGGGGACGGACGGGTCCCACAGCGCGACGTTGTCGCGGACCGTGCCCTCGAAGAGGAAGACGTCCTGGTCGACGAAGGCGACCGAGGCGGCCAGCGTGCCGCGCGCGATGTCCTCCAGCCGCTGCCCGTCGATCCGGATCACGCCCTCCCAGGGCGTGTACAGGCCGGACAGGAGCCGCGCCACCGTCGACTTGCCGCTGCCGGAACCGCCGACCAGCGCCACCTGCCGCCCCGGGCCCACCGTCAGGTCGAAGCCGCTGAGCAGCGGCTCGTCCAGCGGGCTGTAGCCGAAGGCGATGTCCCGCAGCTCGACGTGCCCGCGCAGCCGGCGGGTGGAGTCCCCGCCGCCGCGCGCGTGCAGCGGGTCGGGGCCGAAGTTCTCCACGTCCTTCAGCCGCGCCACGTCGGCCGCGAAGTCCTGGATCCGCCCGGCCACCCCGTTGAGCCGGGTCAGGGGCGCGGTGAAGCGGGTGACCAGCGCCTGGAAGGCGACCAGCAGACCCACCGTGATGTGGCCCTCCACCGCGCGCATGCCGCCGATCCACAGGATCAGCGCGCTGTTGAGGGTGGCCAGGGTGGGCGCCACCACGCCCAGCCAGGCGGTGGGCACCCCGAGGCGCTGCTGCTCCTCCAGGGTGACGGCGTGCTGCCCGGCCCACTTGCGGAAGTAGCCGTCCTCGCCGCCGGTGGCCTTCATGGTCTCGATCAGCTGGAGGCCGGTGTAGGCGGTGTTGGTGAGCCGTGCTGAGTCCGCGCGCAGCTTGGCGGTGCGGGTGGCGCGCAGCCGCACCACCACCCGCATGGCGACCACGTTGAGCAGCGCGACACCGATCCCGACCGCGGTCAGCTGCGGGTCGTAGGTGTACAGCAGCACCGCGTACAGCACCACCACGACCGCGTCCACGCCCGCGGAGGCCAGGTCCCGGGAGAGGGTCTCGGCCACCGAGTCGTTGGACTCCAGCCGCTGCACCAGGTCGGCCGGGCCCCGCTGGGAGAAGAAGGTGACCGGCAGCCGCAGCAGATGGCGCAGGAACCGGGCGCTGGAGAGGGTGGACGAGATGATCCGCCCGCGCAGCAGATTGCCCTGCTGGAGCCAGGTCAGCACCGCGGTGAGCAGCACGCAGGCGCCCATCGAGGTGAACAGCACCCCCAGCAGGGAGGTCTGGCCGCCGATCAGGAAGGTGTCGATGTAGGTGCGGCTGAGCGCGGGCACGGCCGCGCCGACCAGCACCAGCAG
>NZ_JACADT010000882.1:0-2394 GCF_013421635.1 Streptomyces sp. UH6
GCGGGTCCCGGTGGTTGAGCAGCAGCACCAGCGGCTCGAACGCCCGCCCGTCCCCCGCGAGTCCGAGCCGGAACGCCGCCAACTCCCGCGCCCACAGCGGATGTCCCGGCTCGCCGAGCAGCTCCGCGAGTTCCTCGGGGCCGGCCGTGGACGCCAGCCGCCGGTGGGCGAACCCTCCCCCCGACTCGGACCGCAACCGGTGTTCCAGCAGGGCGAGTTGACCCTCGTCGTCGTTCACCCGGCCAAGCCTACGCAAATCACCCCCGCGCATGGGAGCCGGATCACACATCGCGACGCCCCGCACGGTCTGGCGCGCTCACTACTCACGGGTTAAGCTCATACGAGCGAGTACCCCTCGCATCCCCCGCAGCGGCCTGGTGACGCAGCCGCCGCGGGAGCAGTCGGTTCGGTACCGCGGTACCGCAGCATCGCCCCGTACGACCCGGTTCCGGGACAGGACCGGTCGGCACCGGCACACGGACCGGCACATCGCTGCCGGCCCGCCAACTCCTCACCTCCGCACGCCCCTTGGCCCTCGTAGCCGTCGGCGTGCGTTCCAGCCGTCACCTCACGCCTTCCTGGAGTCCGTCATGGCCGCTCCCTCTTCCCTGTCCCGTTCCGACAGCGCCTCCACCCTCCGCACCGTCGCCGTGGTGGGCCTGGGCACCATGGGCTCGGGCATCGCCGAGATCCTGACCCGGGCCGGCCGCGAGGTCGTCGGCATCGACACCAGCCCGCAGGCAGCCGCCCGCGCCGTCGCCTCGCTGGAGACCTCCACCGCCCGTTCCGTCGCCAAGGGCAAGCTGACGGAGCCGGAGCGCGCGCAGGTCCTGGGCCGGCTGCGCACCTCCGGCGACCTCGCCGACGCCGCCACCGCGGACCTGGTGATCGAGGTGGCCCCCGAGTCGTACGACGTCAAGCAGCGCATCTTCCGCGCCCTGGACGGCATCGTCCGGCCGGACACGATCCTGGCCACCGGCACCAACGCCCTGTCGGTGACCCGGCTGGCCGCCGACTCGGCGCGCCCGGAGCGGGTGCTGGGCCTGCACTTCTTCAACCCGGCCCCCGCGATGAAGCTGGTCGAGGTGGTCTCCTCGGTGCTCACCGCCCCGGGCGCGGTCGCCGCCGTCACCGACCTGGCGGTCGAGCTGGGCAAGGAGCCGGTGAAGGTGGGCGACCGGCCCGGTTTCGTCGCCGACGGCCTGCTGTTCGGCTACCTGAACCAGGCCGCCGCGATGTACGAGTCCCGGTACGCCTCCCGTGAGGACATCGACGCGGCGATGCGCTTCGGCTGCGGTCTGCCGATGGGGCCGCTGGCCCTGCTGGACCTGATCGGCGTCGACACCGCGCGCACCGTGCTGGACGCGATGTACCAGGAGTCCCGCGACCGGCTGCACGCCCCCGCGCCGATCCTCCGCCAGCTCAGCGACGCCGGCCTCAACGGCCGCAAGTCCGGCCGCGGCTTCTACACCTACGAGGCGCCCGGCTCCGCCACCGTCGTCCCGGACGCCCTCACGCCGCGCCGCGACGCCGACGCCGGCTCCGGCCGCCCGGTGCGCTCGGTGGGTGTGGCGGGCTCCGGCACCATGGCGTCCGGCATCGCCGAGGTGTTCGCGAAGGCCGGCTACGACGTGGTGATCGCGGCCCGCAGCGAGGAGAAGGCGACGGCCGCCCGGGCGCGGATCGGCAAGTCGCTCGCCCGGTCGGTGGACAAGGGCCGGATGACGGCCGAGGCGGCGGCGCAGACCCTGGACCGGATCACCCCGGCCGGCACCTACGACGCGTTCGCCGACGTCGACCTGGCGGTGGAGGCGGTCGCCGAGGACCTCGAGGTCAAGCGGCAGCTGTTCGCCGCCCTGGACAAGGTCTGCAAGCCCGGCGCGGTGCTGGCCACGACCACCTCCTCGCTGCCGGTGGTGGCCTGCGCCCGGGCCACCTCCCGGCCGCAGGACGTGATCGGCATGCACTTCTTCAACCCGGCCCCGGCGATGAAGCTGGTCGAGGTCGTCCGCACGGTGCTCACCGGCGACGACGTGCACGCCACCGTCCACGAGGTCTGCGCGAAGATCCGCAAGCACCCGGTGGACTGCGGGGACCGGGCGGGCTTCATCGTCAACGCGCTCCTGTTCCCGTACCTCAACAACGCGGTCAGGATGGTCCAGGAGCACTACGCGACGCTGGACGACATCGACGCCGCGATGAAGCTGGGCGGCGGCTACCCGATGGGCCCCTTCGAGCTGCTGGACGTCGTCGGTCTGGACGTCTCGCTGGCGATCCAGAAGGTCCTGCACGGCGAGTTCCGCGACCCGGGACTGGCCCCGGCGCCGCTCCTGGAGCACCTGGTGGCCGCCGGCTGCCTGGGCCGGAAGACGGGCCGCGGCTTCCGCGAATATG
>NZ_JACADT010000883.1:0-2386 GCF_013421635.1 Streptomyces sp. UH6
CTCCCCCGCCAGGACCCGGCGGACGGTCTCGGCGTTCTCCGCCGCGTCGCCTCCGCGCAGGTCGGCGAGGGTGGCCGGGGCGATGCCGAGGTCGGCGGGGTCGAGGCGGTAGCGGGTGGTGCGGCCGCGGACGAGTTCGACCACCTGGGAGGGGGAGCAGGTGCTGAGCTCGTCCAGGCCGTCCTCGGCGCAGAAGACGAGGGCGTGTTCGGTGCCGAGGCGGTGCAGGACCTCCGCCATGACGTCCAGCAGCGCCGGGTCGGAGACGCCGAGGGTCTGGTAGCGGGCGCCGGCCGGGTTGCACAGCGGACCGAGCACGTTGAACACGGTCCGCACGCCCAGTTCCCGCCGCGGGCCCGCCGCGTGGCGGAACGCGGGCTGGAAGACCGGGGCGAACAGGAACGTGATGCCGGTCCCGGTCAGACACGCGGCCGCCTCGTCGGGGCCGAGGTCGATGCCCACCCCCAGGGCCTCCAGCACGTCGGCGCTGCCGCACGACGAGGAGGCGCTGCGGTTGCCGTGCTTGGCGACCGGCACCCCGCAGGCGGCGGCCACCACGGCCGCGGTGGTCGAGATGTTGAAGGTGTCGTGTCCGTCGCCGCCGGTGCCGCAGGTGTCGAGGACGTGGCCGTCGCCGGGCAGCACGGTCCCGAAGGCACGCGCGGTGGCGACGAGTCCGACGATCTCCTCGACGTCGGCGGGGCGGGCGGACAGGGCCATGGCGAAACCGGCGATCTGGGCGGGCGTGGCCTCGCCGCCCAGCACGGCGGCCATGGCCCGGCCCGCCTGTTCCCGGGTGAGCCGGCCTCCGTCGGCCAGGGTGCGCAGGGCCGTCTTCATCGGGCTGCCTCCTGCAGGAAGTTGACGACGATGTCCCGGCCCTGCTCGGTCAGCACGGACTCGGGGTGGAACTGGACCCCGTAGGTGGGGTGTTCGCGGTGGCGCAGGCCCATGACCGTGCCGTCCTGGGCCCAGGCGTTGGCGACGAGTTCGGCGGGCAGTGTGTCCGGGTCGACCGCCAGCGAGTGGTAGCGGGTCGCGGTGAACGGGTCGGGCAGCCCGGCGAGCACGCCGGTGCCGTCGTGCCGGACGCGGTCGGTCTTGCCGTGGACCGGTCCGACCCGGACCACGGCGGCGCCGAACGCCTCCCCGATCGTCTGGTGTCCCAGGCACACGCCGAGCAGCGGGATGCGCCCGCTGAGCTCCCGGACCGCGGCGAGGCTGACGCCCGCCTGGCCGGGGGCCCCGGGTCCGGGCGAGATCAGCACGGCGTCGTGCTCGGCGAGTTCCTCGACGGTGACGGCGTCGTTGCGGCGGACGACGGGTTCGGCGCCCGCCTCGGACAGGTACTGGACGAGGTTGTAGGTGAAGGAGTCGTAGTTGTCGACGACGACGACGCGGGGCGCGCCGCCGGCCCGGGCGGCCCGGGGCGCGGGAGCGGTGGCGAGGACGGTCACGCGTGCGCCTCCGCTCTCTCCACGGCGGCGAACAGCGCCTGGGCCTTGTTCAGCGTCTCGCGGTACTCCGCCGCCGGGTCCGAGTCGGCGACCACGCCGGCGCCGGCCTGGACGTAGGCCTGTCCGTCGGCGATGACGAGGGTGCGCAGGGCGATCGCCGTGTCCAGCCTCCCGCCCGTGCCGACGAAGCCGAGCGCGCCGCCGTAGACGCCGCGCCGCTCCTCCTCCAGCTCGGCGATGATCTCCATGGCGCGGATCTTCGGCGCGCCCGAGACGGTACCGGCGGGGAAGGTGGACCGCAGCGCGTCCAGCGGGGTGCGGTCCTCGGCGAGGTCGCCGCTGACCGTGGAGGACAGGTGCATGACGTGCGAGTAGCGCTCGACCTCCATCAGCCGTTCCACCCGCACGCTGCCGGGAGCGGCCACGCGGCCGATGTCGTTGCGGCCGAGGTCGACGAGCATGACGTGCTCGGCGCACTCCTTCGCGTCGGCCAGCAGCTCGTCCTCCAGCGCCCGGTCCGCCGCGGCGTCGACGCCGCGCCACCGGGTCCCGGCGAGCGGACGGGTCTCCGCCCGGCCGTCCTCGGCCTTCACCAGGAGTTCCGGGGAGGCGCCGATGACGTGACGGCCGCCACCGAGCACCAGGTGGAACATGTACGGGGAGGGGTTGACGGCGCGCAGGTGCCGGTAGACGTCGAACGGCTCGGCGTGCAGCGGCTTGCTGAACCGCTGCGACAGGACCACCTGGAAGATGTCGCCGGCCCGGATGTACTCGCGGGCCCGTTCCACCATCTCCAGGAACCGCTCCTCGCCGGTGTGCGCACGCCAGGCGGAACGGTCCTGCTCGTCGGCGGTGCGGGCGGGCGCGAGCGGCCGGGCGTCGAGCACGCCGGCCGGCAGCTCGCCCACCAGCCGCTCGCGCATGGCGGT
>NZ_JACADT010000884.1:0-2383 GCF_013421635.1 Streptomyces sp. UH6
GCCTCGGTGGGCGTCGCGGGCGACGCCGATCAGCAGCAGCCCCACCCGTGAGGCGGCGGGCACGGTGGTCTCGGGCGCCCGGTAACCGGGGACCGGCGTGCCGTAGATCAGCGCGTACTCGTGCGGGTGGGCCAGCGCCCACCGGCGCACCGCCTCGCAGACCGCGACCCACCGGCTCAGCGGCGTGGCGCCGGGAGCCGCGGCGGCTTCGGCCTCGGCGCCCTCCGCGGCGGCGCCGAGCGAGTCGTAGGCGTCGACGATCAGGGCGGTCAGGAGGTCGTCGCGGCTCGGGAAGTAGCGGTAGACGGCCGACGAGGCCATGCCCAGCTCCCGGGCCACCGCTCGCAGCGAGAGCTTGGCAGCGCCCTCGTCCTCGAGCCGCCTCCGCGCCTCGTCCTTGATCGCCGCGGTGATCTCCCGCCGGGCGCGGGCACGGACTCCTTCGGTTGGGCTCATGATCCGAGTGTGGCACAGATCGAGAGCGGTGCACACATCCGAGAGCGGCGCTCAAAAACGTGAGCACCGCTCTTGCTTAGGGCGCCAACAGCGCGCACACTGTTCTCAAGCGAGAGCACCGCTCTCATTTTCCCGGAGGTTGACCATGCGGAATGCCCAGGAGCCGACGCCGAGGACCGGCAGCACCACCGGCGCGACCGGCGCCTACTACCTCGAGGCGGGTCCCGTCGCCGCGCGGTTCAACAAGGTCGTCGGCTGGCTGGCCCGGCGCGGGCTCAGCCTGATGGGCAGTGCCGAGCTGTCGGTACGGGGCCGCAAGAGCGGCGTGATGCAGCGGATCCCGGTCAACCCCTTCGCGCTCGAGGGCGACCAGTACCTGGTCTCCGCCCGCGGCCACTCCCAGTGGGTCCGCAACATGCGCGCGGCGGGCGGCGGAGAACTGCGCGTCGGACGCAAGGTCCGCCGCTTCACCGCCACCGAGCTGCCGGACGACCAGAAGCTCGCGGTGCTGCGCGGCTACCTGACCAAGTGGGGGTGGGAGGTCGACAAGTACTTCCAGGGCGTCACCGCCGGCTCCACCGACGCGGAGCTGACGGCGGCCGCCCCCGACCACCCGGTCTTCCGGATCACCGTCACCTCCTGAGCCCCGCGGCACCGCGGCCCGACGGCTCCACAGCCGCACCGCCTCGTGGAATCGCGGCACCGCGGCCTCGCGGCTTCACAGCCCCGCGGCCCGGCGCCCTCGCACCGGCACCGGCACCCCGCCCCCGCCCACGCCCGTCCCCGCCTACCGCTCCAGCGCCGTGAGCGCCCGCTGCGCGAGCGGGCGGGAGCGGACGAGTTCGGCCAGCGTGGTCGCGCCCCGGGTGATGTCGGCGAACGCCCGCCAGGCGGGCCGGAAGCCGGTGATCGCGGCGTGGAGCATTCCGGGCCGGCGCTCGAAGACGGCGAGCAGCTTCCGCCCCACGCTCATCTCCACGCCGAGACCGGCCTTGATGGCGAAGGCGTAGTTGAGCGACTCGCGCCGCACCTCCACGGCGTCGTACGCCTCGGCGATCCGCACCGCCCACTCCCCCGCCAGCCGCCCGGAGCGCAGCGCGAAGGAGATGCCCTCGCGGGTCCACGGCTCGAGCAGGCCCGCGGCGTCCCCGCAGACCAGCACGCGGCCGCGGGAGAGCGGCGAGTCGTCGGTGCGGCACCGCGTCAGGTGGCCGGAGGAGAGGGCCGGTTCGAACCCGGCGAGGCCGAGCCGGCCGATGAAGTCCTCAAGGTAGCGCTTGGTCGCCGCGCCCTCGCCGCGCGCGGAGATCACGCCGACGGTCAGGGTGTCGCCCTTGGGGAACACCCATCCGTAACTGCCGGGCAGCGGACCCCAGTCGATCAGCACACGTCCGCGCCAGTCGTCGGCGACCGTGCCTGGCACCGGGATCTCGGCCTCGAGGCCCAGGTCGACCTGGCCCATCTTGACGCCGACGTGGGCTCCTATCCGGCTGGCGCTGCCGTCCGCGCCGACCACCGCGCGGGCCAGCAGGGTCTCGCCGCCCTGGAGCACCACGGCGACGGTGCGGCGGTCGGGGACCGTGGGGCCGTGCTGCTCGACCCGGGAGACGGTGACGCCGGTGCGCACCTCGGCTCCGGCCTTCTGCGCGCTCTCCACCAGCCGCTGGTCGAACTCAGGGCGGTTGACCAGGCCGAAGAGCATCCGGCGGGAGCGGCGGGTCCGGGTGAACCGGCCGTTGTGGGAGAAGGTGACCGCGTTCACCCGGTCCTGGAAGGGAACCTCGAAACCGGGCGGCAGGGCGTCGCGGGAGGGGCCGATGATGCCGCCGCCGCAGGTCTTGTAGCGGGGCAGTTCCGCCTTCTCCAGGAGCAGCACGCGCCGGCCGGCGACCGCCGCCGCGTAGGCGGCCGCCGCTCCCGACGGGCC
>NZ_JACADT010000885.1:0-2382 GCF_013421635.1 Streptomyces sp. UH6
ACCCGCACCCGGCAATCCGCAGCGTCGGCGCCGGCGGTTTCCGACAGCCCGGACACAGCCGCCCCGCACGACGCGCACGCAAGGGGCGCGGGGCAAAGCCCCGGTGCCGGGAGGTCAGGCGGCTGCCGCGGGGGTGGTGATGGCGGTGAGGAAGCGCTGGGCGCCGGGCGCGGTGCGGGGGGTCAGCCACGTGGGGTCTATGGGGCAGGACGTGACACGCGCGCCCGTCCCCGCCAGCGTCGGCGGCAGGGTGTGCAGCACGGTGGAGGGAAAGCTGAGGACGGTGCGGGCGATGGGCCCGCGGCGGGCGATCAGCTCCAGCGGAAGATCGGGCCGCACCACCCCCAGCCCCGTCTCCACCGCCAGCCGGTGGAGCTTCTCCGCGCTCTCCCTCCGGTGCGCGAAGTACCGGCGCACCCCGTGCTCCCGGGCCAGCCGCCCCACCGCCGCCAGGTAGGCGTCCGCGTCCACGACCCCCGTCTCCACCAGCGACGTGCCCACCAGGTCGGCCCCCTCGGTGACCGTCGGCGGCCCGAAGGAGGCGCGGGTCCACGCGAAGTCGTTCACGGTGACCACGGCCTCCTCGGGCACCTCCGCCAGCGGCATGGCGGTGAAGATCTCCACCCTCCGCCGCTCCCCCGGCGTCAGCCGCCGCCGCGCGAACCGCGAGACCGGGGCGAGCGCGAGGTCCCGGGGCGAGGGCCGCGCCCCCCGCCGGTGCCACCGCACCAGCGCCTCACGGCGCACCACCTGCGCGGTGAACTCCATCGTGGCGGTGCCGTCGTCGACGACCACCAGGTCCCGGGCGGGGGTGATGGTCAGCAGCAGCTGCACGTACCGGGAGAACGGGTCCCCCACCACGATCCGCTCGGCCCGGCGCAGCGGGCCGGCCAACCCGCCCACGGTCCGGAAGGGGGCCGACGCGCCGCCCCGGGCCTCCTCCCAGCGGATCTCGTGCCCTTCCCGCCGGGCCAGCTCGGCCATCCGCCGGAGCTGGCCCCGGCTCATCGGGTCGGTCGGCGACAGCACGACGAAGGTGATCCTCGGCTCCTCGGCCTGCGCCGCCCATTCCAGGGCGTTGAGCAGCTGAACGGGGCTCTCGACGAAGGCGAGCGTGCGCGGGCTCATGGTGCTCATGGGCGTTCCGCCGTCCTGTCGCTGGAGGTGGGGGTGGGGTGGGGTGGGGTGGTGACGAAGCGGGAGAGGCAGGTGCCGAAGGCCCGCGGTCAGACCGCGGCCGGGAGCTGGGCCCCCGCCTCGGCGACCACGCCGGGGACCCGGCGCAGCTTCTTCATCGGGCCGAGCTCCGACTCGTAGACCTTCTTGACGCCGTCTCCCAGGGACGCCTCGATGGTGCGGATGTCGCGGACCAGGCGGACCAGGCCCTGCGGCTCGACCGAGGCGGCCTGGTCGGAGCCCCACATGGCGCGGTCGAGGGTGATGTGGCGCTCGACGAAGACGGCGCCGAGGGCGACCGCGGCGAGGGTGGTCTGCAGGCCGGTCTCGTGGCCGGAGTAGCCGATCGGCACGTTGGGGTACTCCTGCTGCAGGGTGTTGATCACCCGCAGGTTGAGCTCCTCGGCCTTGGCCGGGTAGGTCGACGTGGCGTGGCAGAGCACGATGTTCTCGGAGCCGAGGACCTCGACCGCGTGACGGATCTGCTGCGGCGTCGACATGCCGGTGGAGAGGATGACGGAGCGGCCGGTGGCGCGCAGGGCGCGCAGCAGCTCGTCGTCGGTGAGGGAGGCGGAGGCCACCTTGTGGGCGGGGAGGTCGAACTTCTCCAGGAAGGCGACGGCCTCGGTGTCCCAGGGGGAGGCGAACCAGTGGATGCCGCGCTCCTTGCAGTGCTCGTCGATGGCGCGGTACTCGTCCTCGCCGAACTCGACGCGGTGGCGGTAGTCGATGTACGTCATCCGGCCCCAGGGGGTGTCGCGCTCGATGTCCCACTGGTCGCGGGGGGTGCAGATCTCCGGGGTGCGCTTCTGGAACTTGACGGCGTCGCAGCCGGCCTCGACGGCGGCGTCGATGAGCTTGAGGGCGTTGTCGAGGTCGCCGTTGTGGTTGATGCCGATCTCACCGGTGACGTAGACCGGCCGGCCGGGGCCGACGAGACGCGAACCGAACGCGCGCAGACGGGGGTTGGTGCTGGTGATCGTGGACATGAGGGGGGTCTTCCTTACGTGATCGGTACGTCGGTCTCGGTCGGTACGGAGGGTGCGGCCGGCCTCGCCCGAACCGGCGGGCGGGTCGAGCAGGGGCGCCAGGGCCCGGGCGCGGGCGAGGTCGTGCGGGTCGTCGATCTCCAGCACGCGGGCCGGGTCCGTGCGGACCAGGTCGGTGCGGCCGAAGAAGCGGTGCCGGCGGGCGCGGAAGCCCGCC
>NZ_JACADT010000886.1:0-2374 GCF_013421635.1 Streptomyces sp. UH6
CGCCGTGCCGAAGGTCTTCACCGCCTCCCCCCGCCCGGCGCCGCGCACCCCGAAGAACACCCAGTCGCCGGCCGTCCCGCTGCCCGGCGCCCGGTGCAGGCCCAACGACTCCAGCGTGGTGCGGACGTGGTCCCCGTCGGCCGTCCGCGCGAGCCGGCCGTCCGCCCAGCGGACCACGCCCACCGACCGCCCCGTCCCGGCGAGTTCCGGCTCCACCACCCGCGCCGTCTCGGCCAGTTCCGTGCCGTAGCGGCTCAGCACCTGCTGGGCCGCCGACGCCATGTTCAGGGCCTCCGCCGTCGCCGTGAAGGCGTTCTTCCAGCCGTAGCCGCTGGTCGAGGTCACCACCGTGGGCGCCACGGCGTGCAGCGCGGCCAGGTCGTCGACCGCGCGCGTCGACTCGTCCACCAGGATCAGGTCCGGCTCCAGCGCCTCGAGCCGTTCGATCCGGACCCGCCCCTCCTCGGCCACCACACGGGCCGGCACCGCCCGGTCGGCCAGGTACGGCGGCGTCCGGTCGCCGTCCGCGGAGAAGACCGCCGTCCCGTACGGCTCCACCCCGAGGGCGAGCGCGGCGTCCAGGGTCGAGCGGCTGAGCGTCACCACGCGCCGCGGGCTCAGCGGCACCTCCACCGACCGCCCGCGCGCGTCCACGATACGGCGCGTGCCCACCGGACCCGTCACCTCGCCGTCCTCCGCGCCGTCCGCGGGGCCGAGGTCCTCACCCGTACAGCCCGTGAGCAGCAACGCTCCCGAGACCGAGACGGCCACGGACAGGAGAACGGCCCGGCGCACGGCGGCCCCAGGGACCGACCGGTGACGGATGGACGGCATCGGCATGCAGGTGCTCCTCGCGAGGGATGTGACCGGAACGCTACCGGGAGCCGGGCGTCCGTTTCGAGACGGGGCGCCTCGACGGCCGCCCCGCCGCGCGGCTCCGAGGGGGAGCGGAGCGGCGAAGTTCCCCCACACGTACCATCGGTCCCCGCATGGACACGATGACTCTCTGGAACATCACCCCCTGGGGCTTCGCCGCACTGGCCGCCGCGACCCTGCTCGTCGGCTTCTCCAAGACCGCGGTCAGCGGCGCCAACACGGTCAGCCTCGCGATCTTCGCGGCGGTGCTCCCGGCCCGGGAATCGGTCGGCGTCCTGCTGCCGGTGCTGATCGCGGGAGACGTGCTCGCGGTGCTCACCTACCGGCGCCACGCCCACTGGCCCACCCTCTGGAGGCTCTTCCCCGCGGTCGGGGTGGGCGTCGTCCTCGGCACCTTCTTCCTGATGTGGGCCGACGACGGGGCGGTGCGGATCTCCATCGGCCTCACCCTGCTGCTGATGACCGGCATCACCCTCCGCAGGACCCGCGCCGCGAACCGCCCCGAGGAGCCGGACGCGGTCGTCACCCGCGCCGGACGGGTCAAGGCCCGCTCCTACGGGGTGCTGGGCGGCTTCACCACCATGGTCGCCAACGCGGGCGGACCGGTGATGGCGATGTATCTCCTCTCCGCGGGCTTCCGGAAGTTCGGCTTCCTGGGCACCTCGGCGTTCTTCTTCCTCATCGTCAACGTCGCCAAGGTGCCCTTCAGCGTGGGGCTGGGCCTGATCGACGCCCGTGCGCTGCTCCTGGACGCCGCCCTGGTGCTGTTCGTCGTCCCCGGCGCCCTGCTGGGCAGGTGGGCGATCGACCGGATCAACCAGCGGCTCTTCGACCGGCTGGTGATCGCGGCGACGGTGCTGGGAGCGCTGCAACTGCTGCTGCGGTGACGGTCGCGGGGCCCCTCCGCATATTCGGTGGACGCCGTGCGCCCCACACGGAAGGCTGCCGGACGATGACGACACGAACCGACACCCCCACGGCCTGGGACGAGCGCACCCAGCTGACCACCTTCCTCGACTACGCCCGGGCCACCGCCCGCGCCAAGTGCGAGGGGCTGACCGAGGACGACGCGGGCAAGGCCCCGCTGCCCGGATCGCCGCTCATGACGGTGAAGGGACTGATCTCCCACCTCCGGTGGGTCGAGCACTGGTGGCTCGACGTGGTGTTCCTCGACCGCGAGCTGGAAGGGCCGCTGACCGACGCCACCGACGAGGACCCGGACCCGGAGATGCGGCTCGCGGTGGACATCCCGCTGGCGCGGCTGCTCGCGGAGTACGAGGAGCAGAACGCGCGGCACCGCGAACTGGTCGCCGCGCACGGCCTGGACACCCGGGCGGCCCGTTCGTTGAGCAACGGAGACCACGCCGACCTGCGGTGGATCCTGCTCCACCTGATCGAGGAGACCTCGCGGCACAACGGCCACCTGGACGTGGTGCGGGAGCTGGTCGACGGCACCACCGGCGTCTGAGGGCCGGGGCGGCCCGGAGGACGGGGTCCG
>NZ_JACADT010000887.1:0-2367 GCF_013421635.1 Streptomyces sp. UH6
GGCGTCCGGATCCGGCCGCCCTCGTCCCCGGGGGCTGTACCGGCGGCCTCCGAGGCCGAATACTCGGCCCGTCACCGATCACCCACCGTCGCCCCTCCGGCCCCTTCCGTCCGAAAGGCATGCGCATGCGACTTCCGGAGCGTCCCGTCGTTCCCGGTTTCCACCCCGATCCCAGTGTCTGCCGGGTGGGGAGCAGCTACTACCTGGTCTGCTCCAGTTTCGAGTACGCCCCCGGCGTTCCGGTGTTCCGCTCGCCAGACCTGCGGACCTGGCGGCAGATCGGCAACGTGCTGGACCGTCCGTCGCAGCTCGCGGTGAACGGGGCCGGCCCCTCCGGCGGCGTCTTCGCACCGACGCTGCGGCACCACGACGGCCGGTTCTGGATGATCACCACCAACCACACCCACCGCGCGGGCCTGTTGCTGGTGACCGCCGAGGATCCGGCCGGGCCGTGGTCGGACCCGGTCTGGATCGACGCCCCGCCCGGTGTCGACCCCGACCTCGCCTGGGACCGGGACGGCACCTGCCTCGTCACCTGGTCGGGCGCCGACGCGACCGGGCGGTCGGTGGTCGTGCAGGCGGCGCTCGACCCCCTCGCCGGCAAACTGCTCGAAGAGCCACGGCAGTTGTGGAGCGGCACCGGCGGAAAGTACCCCGAGGCGCCCCACCTGTACCGGATCGGCGAGCACTGGTACCTGCTGATCGCCGAGGGCGGCACCGAGCGCGGACACGCCGTCACCATCGCCCGGGGCCCCTCCCCCGCCGGGCCCTTCGATCCCTGCCCGGACAACCCGCTGCTGACCGCCCGCGGCCTGGCCACGGCGGTGCAGAACACCGGACACGCGGATCTCGTCCAGCGCCCGGACGGCACCTGGGCCACGGTCTTCCTGGGGGTGCGGGCCCTCGGCGGCACGCCGCACTGGCACGTGCTGGGCCGTGAGACCTACGCCTGCGAGGTCGTCCTCGACGACGACGGCTGGCCGCGCCTGGGAGACCCGATCGAACCGGACGCGCCGGCCGCCCTGACCGAGGAGCTGACCGGGCCCGCCCTGCCGCTGTCCTGGGTGGGGGCGGAGAGGTTCCCGGCCGAGGTGCTGCGCCCGATGCAGGGCGGAGGATGGCGGCTGACGTCGGCCGCCGGGGCGGACCCGGTGTTCGTGGGACGCCGGCAGCAGCACCTGACCGTGCGGGCGCGGGCCGCCCTGGACGTCTCCGGCGGCACCGGCGGACTGGAACTGCGGGTGGACGCCCGGCACGCCGTCACCCTGGAGGCCGGTCACGGTGCGGTACGCGCCGTGGCGACGATCGGCGAGGTCCGCGCGGTGCTCGGGGAGCGGGAGGCCGGTCCCGACGTCACCCTGGAACTGCGCACCGGACCGCCGTCCGGCCCCGCCCTCTCCCACGGCCCCGGGCCGGACGAGATCGTCGCCGGTGTCGTGGACGGCGCGGGCTTCCACGCGCTGGGCAGGCTGGACGGCCGCTACCTGTCGACGGAGACCGCGGGCGGCTTCACCGGCCGTATGATCGGCCTCACCTGCTCCCGGGGCCGGCTCGCGGTCGCCTCCTTCTCCTACCGGGGCAGCGACGAGCCGGCCCTGCCCGACTCGACCGCGGTGTGAGGGGGCCCACCGGCACCCTCCCACCCCTCAGGACGTCCGGCGGGCCCCGGTCGCCTCGGCCGCCTCCTGTTCCGCCTGCTCTGCCTACGCCTACGCCTACGCCTCCTGCGCCTTCTCGGCGAGGAACGTCGCCAGACCGTCGAGGAGGCGCTGGAGTCCGAACTCGAACAGGGCGTCGAGGTCGAAGTCGTAACCGCCCGTGGTGACGAGGGAGAGCATGGGGAACCGGCCGGTGGACATGACCTGCTGGAACGCGGCTTCCTGGCTGTCCAGCCACTCCTCGTTGTCGAGGCCGGTGTGCGCCTCGGCCTCCCGTTCCGTCTCCAGGTGGACGGCGATGCCGCGGGCGTGGTTGAGCAGCGTGAGATGCGTGGTGAACGCGGTCTGCGGGTCCAGCCCCTCGCCGAGCATCGTGGCGAGCATCCACTCGCTGTACTGCATCCCCGCGAGGAGCATCTGAGGCCGGGTCACCGACATGGCCGGTGCCAGCCAGGGGTGCCGTCGGAACACGGTCCAGAGCTGCCGGGCCGCCAGCTCGACCGCCTCACGCCAGTACGCCGGCCGCTCGGCGGGCAGCGGATGCCGGGCGATCACGGTGTCCAGCATCCGCGTCAGCAGGTCGTCCTTGTCGGCCACATGACGGTACAGCGACATGGTCGCCACCCCGAGTTCGGCGGCCACCCGGCGCATCGACACCGCGGCCAGCCCCTCCGCGTCGGCCACGGCGACCGCGGAGGCGACGATCCGC
>NZ_JACADT010000888.1:0-2392 GCF_013421635.1 Streptomyces sp. UH6
CTCGGCCTCCGCCGCCGCCTGCTGCGCCGCCCGCCGCGCCCCGTACCGCCGGTGCACCGCCTGCTTGGTGACCCCCAGCGCGGAACCCACCGCGTCCCACGAGAACCCGAGCGACCGGTCGAAGTCCACCGCCGCCGTGACCAGCGTCTCGACACTGTCGCGCAGCTCCTGCGCGAGACGGACCGTCGGCGCCGGCGCCCGTCCGTAGACGACGAATCCGGCGGACGAACCCGTGCGCCGCGGGCGGTAGACGTTCCCGAGCTGGGCGGTGAGCGTACGCAGCGCGTCCACCTGCCGGCGGACCCGCTCGATGTCCCGTACCAGCAGGTGCAGGCTGGCCCGAGCCTGGGCGTCGTGGGTTGCGTGGTCGGCCATGAACAAGCCTCTCGAACCGGCGATGAAAGGATCGGCCGCGACGATGGCGGCCCGTTGTGGTCAACTCTCCTTTGACCAACGCGCCCGACCCCCGGGGGGTCACGGTCGCGGGGGCGCTCGGTGCCCGCCGCGCGCCCTGGAGACGCCGCACACGCGGTCGCTCCACCGCGTCGCCCGGGACCTCCCGCGGCCTCCTAGACTGGTGCGCCGCCCGCATCCCCGCCCCGAGAGGCCCTACGCCACCCATGAAGCTCGTCTTCGCAGGCACCCCCGAGGTCGCCCTCCCCGCCCTGGACGCACTGATCGCCTCCGGGCGGCACGAGGTGGCCGCCGTCGTCACCCGTCCCGACGCACCCGCGGGGCGGGGCCGCCGGCTGGTGGCGAGCCCGGTCGCCGAGCGGGCCGAGGAAGCCGGCATCGAGGTGCTCAAGCCCGCCTCCCCGCGCGACGAGGCGTTCCTCGCCCGGCTGCGGGAGATCGCCCCGGACTGCTGCCCGGTGGTGGCCTACGGCGCCCTGCTGCCCCGCGTCGCCCTCGACGTCCCCGCCCACGGCTGGGTCAACCTGCACTTCTCGCTGCTGCCCGCCTGGCGCGGCGCCGCCCCCGTGCAGCACGCCGTGATGGCCGGCGACGAGATCACCGGCGCCTCCACCTTCCTGATCGAGGAGGGTCTGGACTCCGGCCCGGTCTACGGCACCCTCACCGAGCAGGTCCGCCCCACCGACACCGCCGGAGACCTGCTCACCCGGCTCTCGCTGGCCGGCGCCGGACTGCTGGCCGCCACCATGGACGGCATCGAGGACGGTGCCCTGGAGCCGGTCCCGCAGCCCGCGGACGGCATCAGCCTGGCACCGAAGATCACGGTGGAGGACGCGCGCGTCGACTGGTCCGCCCCCGCCCTGCGCGTGGACCGGGTGGTGCGCGGCTGCAACCCCGCGCCCGGCGCCTGGACCACCTTCCGCGGCGAGCGGCTGAAGCTGACCCAGGTCGCCCTCGTCGCCGACCGGACCGACCTGGCGCCCGGCGAGATCGCGGCCGCCAAGAACAACGTGTACGTCGGGACCGGCTCGCACGCCGTCGAGCTGGTGTGGGTGCGCCCCCAGGGCAAGAAGCCGATGCGCGCCGCCGACTGGGCGCGCGGCGCGCGGATCACGGCCGGGGAGACGCTGGGCGGCTGAGGCCGGGCCGGGGCAGGGGCGGGCGGGACGTAGTCTGGGGAGGTACCACCCCTTCTTCGAAGCCCGAAGCCCCCAGGCCCGAAGCCCCCAGGCCCGAAGCCTGAGGCCCGAAGCCCCCGGGCCCCGATGTTCTTCGACGTCTCGATTTCTGCGATCCGGAGCACCTTTTTCGTGAGCGACCCCTCCCGTCGGCCCCGCAAACCGGCCAAGCCGTACCGCCGCCCCCAGAAGGACCCGGTCCGCATCCTCGCCTTCGAGGCGCTGCGCGCCGTCGACGAACGGGACGCGTACGCCAACCTGGTCCTGCCGCCGCTGCTGCGCAAGGCCCGGGAGAAGAACGGCTTCGAGGGCAGGGACGCCGCTCTCGCCACCGAACTGGTCTACGGCACGCTGCGCCGCCAGGGCACCTACGACGCGATCATCGCCGACTGCGTCGACCGGCCGCTGCGCGAGGTGGATCCGCCGGTGCTCGACGTGCTCGCGCTCGGCGCGCACCAGCTGCTCGGCACCCGGATCCCGCCGCACGCCGCGGTCTCCGCCACCGTGGAGCTGGCCCGCGTGGTGCTCGGCGACGGCCGGGCCAAGTTCGTCAACGCGGTCCTGCGCAAGATCGCTCGGCACGACCTGGACGGCTGGCTGGAGCGGGTCGCCCCGCCCTACGACGAGGATCCCGAGGACCACCTCGCGGTGGTCCACTCCCACCCGCGCTGGGTGGTCTCCTCGCTGTGGGACTCGCTCGGCGGCGGCCGGGCCGGCGTGGAGGCACTGCTGGCCGCGGACAACGAGCGGCCCGAGGTGACGCTGGTGGCGCGCCCCGGGCGGGCCACCGCCGCGGCGCC
>NZ_JACADT010000889.1:0-2364 GCF_013421635.1 Streptomyces sp. UH6
GACCGCGCCGACCGGGAACGGGCCGCCGCCGAGGCCGCCAGGACGCGGCAGGAACAGGAGCTCGCCGCCGCCCGCGGCGCGGGGCGCGACCTCAAGGCCGAACTCGACAAGCTCACCGACTCCGTCCACCGGGGCGAGGTGCTCGGCGCCGAGAAGAGGCTGCGGATCGAGCAGCTGGAGACCAAGGCGCTCGAGGAGCTGGGCGTCGAGCCGCAGGCGCTGGTCGCCGAGTACGGCCCCGGCCAGCCCGTACCGCCGTCCCCTCCGGCCGAGGGGGAGGAACTGCCCGAGGACCCCGGCCATCCGCGCAACCGGCCCCGGCCGTTCGTCCGCGCCGAGCAGGAGAAGCGGCTGCGGGCCGCCGAGCGCGCCTACCAGCAGCTCGGCAAGGTCAACCCGCTCGCGCTGGAGGAGTTCGCCGCACTGGAGGAACGCCACCAGTTCCTCAGCGAGCAGCTGGAGGACCTGAAGAAGACCCGCTCCGACCTGCTCCAGGTCGTCAAGGAGGTCGACGAGCGGGTCGAACAGGTCTTCACCGAGGCGTACCGGGACACCGCCCGGGAGTTCGAGGGCGTCTTCGGGCGGCTCTTCCCCGGCGGCGAGGGACGGCTGATCCTCACCGACCCCGACAACATGCTCACCACCGGCGTGGAGGTCGAGGCACGGCCGCCGGGCAAGAAGGTCAAGCGGCTCAGCCTGCTCTCCGGCGGTGAGCGGTCGCTGACGGCGGTGGCCCTGCTGGTCTCGATCTTCAAGGCCCGGCCCAGCCCGTTCTACGTGATGGACGAGGTCGAGGCCGCCCTCGACGACACCAACCTCCAGCGGCTGATCCGGATCATGCAGGAGCTCCAGGAGTCGTCCCAGCTGATCGTGATCACCCACCAGAAGCGGACCATGGAGGTCGCCGACGCACTGTACGGCGTGTCCATGCAGGGTGACGGCGTCTCGAAGGTGATCAGCCAGCGTCTGCGGTAGGCGGGGCGGCGGTCACCGGCGGGCGGGCGGCTGGTCACCGGAGGCGGGGCGCGCGCCCCGCCTCCGGACTCCCCGGGAAGAACCACGGCGCGCGCCCCGGGCGGCGTGCGCCCCATGGCCGATACTGGGACGCGTTATGGACACCGTCATCCTTGCCGTAGTCATCGCGGTGGTGGCCCTCGTCGCCTTCGCCGGCCTCCTCGTCGGCGGCCGGCGCAAGAAGCAGCTGCCCCCGCCGCCACCGTCCGCGCCCGACATCACCGCCCCGCCGGCCGAACCCGAGGCCGGTGAGGAGGCCGAGACACCGAGGGACGAGGAGCGCCGCACGACCGAGGAGGCCGACCTCCCCGGATCGCCCACCGGCGCCACCCTGGTCGAAGAATTCCCGGTGGAGCCCGCCGCCCCGGCGGTCGAGGTTCCCGAGCCCACCGCCGGCCGCCTGGTCCGGCTGCGCGCCCGCCTGTCCCGTTCGCAGAACGCGCTGGGCAAAGGCCTGCTGACCCTGCTCTCCCGCGAGCACCTCGACGAGGACACCTGGGAGGAGATCGAGGACACGCTCCTCACCGCCGACGTCGGCGTCCAGCCCACCCAGGAGCTCGTGGAGCGTCTGCGCGAGCGGGTCCGCGTGCTCGGCACCCGGACCCCGGAGGAGCTGCGGAACCTGCTCCGCGAGGAGCTGCTGCAGATCCTCAACCCCGAGTTCGACCGTTCCGTGAAGACCGACGCCAAGGAGGGCACCCCCGGGGTGGTCATGGTCGTCGGCGTCAACGGCACCGGCAAGACCACCACCACCGGCAAGCTGGCCCGTGTCCTGGTCGCCGACGGCCGGACCGTGGTGCTGGGCGCGGCGGACACCTTCCGCGCGGCCGCCGCCGACCAGCTGCAGACCTGGGGCGAACGGGTCGGCGCCCACACGGTGCGCGGCCCGGAGGCCGGCGACCCGGCCTCCGTCGCCTTCGACTCCGTCAAGGAGGGCATCGCCACCGGGGCCGACGTGGTGCTGATCGACACCGCCGGCCGTCTGCACACCAAGACCGGCCTGATGGACGAGCTGGGCAAGGTCAAGCGGGTCGTCGAGAAGCAGGCCCCGCTGGACGAGGTGCTGCTGGTGCTCGACGCCACCACCGGCCAGAACGGCCTGGTGCAGGCCCGGGTGTTCGCGGAGGTCGTGAACATCACCGGCATCGTGCTCACCAAGCTCGACGGCACGGCCAAGGGCGGCATCGTGATCGCCGTCCAGCGCGAGCTGGGGGTGCCGGTCAAGCTGGTCGGCCTCGGGGAGGGGGCCGACGATCTGGCGCCGTTCGAGCCGCAGGCGTTCGTCGACGCGCTGATCGGGGACTGATCCCGGCACCGCCGCGTTCCTCCGACGCCCGCTCACCCGCCCCG
>NZ_JACADT010000089.1:0-11043 GCF_013421635.1 Streptomyces sp. UH6
GCGGGCCGGGCAGCATGGAAACCGAACCATCCACGAACGGAGGCCGCACCATGGCCGCACAACCCGAGGGCACCCCGATCTGGGCGGACGCGATGTTCGCCGACCTGGAAGGGGCCAAGAAGTTCTACGGAGAGGTCCTCGGCTGGACCTTCGGCGAGTCCAGCACCGAGTTCGGCAACTACACGGAGGCCTACGCGGACGGCAAGGCGGTCGCCGCCGTCGTCCCGCCGATGCCCGGGGCGGAGGAGCAGTCCGCCTGGTGTCTCTACCTCGCCACCCCCGACGCCGCGGCCACCGCCGCGCGGATCCGGGAGAACGGCGGGGAGATCGTCCTCGAGCCGATGCAGGTCGCCGACTTCGGCACCATGTGCATCGCACGCGACCCCGGCGGCGTGGTCTTCGGCCTCTGGCAGCCGGGCAGGCACACGGGCTTCGACGCCGTCGGCACGCCGGGAGCCTTCTGCTGGGCCGAGATCTACACCCGGGACGCCGAGAAGTCGGACGGGTTCTTCCCGTCCGTCTTCTCCTACAGCCAGAAGGACATGCCCGACGACAAGATCGACTTCCGGGTGTACGAACTGAACGGCGCCCCGCTGCTCGGCCGGATGAGGATGACGGAGGAGTACCCGCCGGAGGTGCCTCCGCACATCAACGTCTACTTCGCCGTCGCCGACTGCGACGAGGCCGTCGCCAAGGCGAAGAAGCTCGGCGCCCAGGTCCGGTTCGGGCCGCAGACCAGTCCCTTCGGCCGGTTCGCCACTCTCACCGACCCGCACGGGGCGCCCTTCTCGGTCCTCGACCCCGACACGACGGAGGGTGAGATGCCGCCGCTCGACGAGGTCGGCTGACACCGCCCGGTTCCGCGCGGTCCCGTTCCCCTCGGGGCGGGGCCGTGCGGCGTGCGTGGGATGATCGTGCCCATGCGTGCTGAACGACTGGTCGCCGCCTGCGACGGCGCCTGCAAGGGAAATCCCGGCCCCGCCGCCTGGGCCTGGGTGCTGGCCGGGAGCGGAACCGCTCCGGAGACCCCCACCCGCTGGGAGGCCGGCCCCCTCGGCACCGCGACCAACAACATCGCCGAGCTGACGGCCCTGGAGCGGCTGCTCGCCGCCACCGACCCCGAGGTGCCGCTCGAGGTCCGGATGGACTCCCAGTACGCCATGAAGGCCGTCACCACCTGGCTCCCCGGCTGGAAGCGCAACGGCTGGAGGACGGCCGCCGGCAAGCCCGTCGCCAACCGTGAACTGGTCGTCCGCATCGACGAACTGCTGGCCGGCCGCACCGTCGAGTTCCGGTACGTCGCCGCCCACCAGGTCGACGGCGACCCGCTCAACGACTTCGCGGACCGGGCCGCCAGCCAGGCCGCGACCGCCCAGGAACCCGCGGGCAGCGGCCTCGGTTCCCCCGAGCCCCCGCCGTCGCCGGCGCCCGCCGCAAAGAAGACGCCCGCCCGTACGCGTGCGTCGCGTACGGGCGGGCGGGCCGCCTCGGCCGGGGCGTCGGCACGGACCATCAAGGCCAAGTTCCCGGGCAGGTGCGGGGTCTGCGGTCGCGGTTACCCGGCGGGCGAGCCCATCGCCAAGAACGGGCAGGGCTGGGGGCACCCGGAGTGCCGCGCGGCCGGCTGAGACCGGCCTCACCGGCACGGCGCCGTCAGAGCACGGTGCCGCGCCACTCACCGGTCTCGGTGCCGCGCTCCTCGATGAACTTCTTGAAGCGCTGCAGATCGGCCTTGGCGTTGCGCTCCACGAAGCCCAGCTTGTCGCCGATCTTCTCGGCCGCTCCCTCGGGCCGCAGCCGCATGCGGAGGTTCACCTTGGTGGCGCCCGGGGCGACCTGCTGGAAGGTCACCCGGCCCTCCTGCGAGGTCTCGCCGCCGACGGTGGTCCAGCTGACGCACTCGTCGGGTATCTGCTCGGTGATCTCCGCGTCGAACTCGCGCTTGACGCCGTCGACCTTGGTCACCCAGTGCGTGAGGGTGTCGGTGCGCTGCTCGATCCGCTCGACCCCGCTCATGAACTCGGGGAAGGTCTCGAACTGCGTCCACTGGTTGTACGCGGTGTGCACAGGAACGCGGACCTCGATGGATTCCTCGATCACGGACACGTGATGTCCTCCTTCGCGTAGGTTGCGTGCCGTGCGTCTTGCCGCCCGCCCGGGAGGCAAACGGGGTTCGGCGAAGAAGCGGAAGTGCTCTTTCCGCAATGCCCGTCGTGAACGCCCGTCGCGCGTGGCCCCCCGACGAGGACGGTGACCTGGCGTGACAGACTGATCCGCATGGAACAGCGAGTAATCGGCAGGTCGGGCCAGAGCCTCTCGGCCATCGGACTCGGCACCTGGCAGCTGGGCGCCGACTGGGGCGACGTCGAGGAGAAGGACGCGCTGGCCGTCCTCGAGGCGGCGGCGGAGGCCGGCGTCACCTTCTTCGACACCGCGGACGTCTACGGGGACGGACGCAGCGAACAGACCATCGCCGCGTTCCTGCGCGGCCGCCCGGACCTGGACATCACCGTCGCCACGAAGATGGGACGCCGCGTCGACCAGATCCCGGAGAACTACGTCCTGGAGAACTTCCGGGCGTGGAACGACCGCTCCCGCCGCAACCTGGGAGTGGAGCGGCTGGACCTGGTCCAGCTGCACTGCCCGCCCACGGCCGTCTACTCCTCCAACGAGGTGTTCGACGCCCTGGACACCATGGTCGAGGAGGGCCGCACGGCCGCCTACGGCGTCAGCGTCGAGACCTGCGCCGAGGCCCTCACCGCGATCGCCCGGCCGCACGTGGCCAGCGTGCAGATCATCCTCAACCCGTTCCGGATGAAGCCGCTGCTCGAGGTACTGCCGGCCGCGGCGGAGGCCGGCGTCGGCATCATCGCCCGCGTCCCGCTCGCCTCCGGGCTGCTGTCCGGCAAGTACACCAAGGACACCGTCTTCGCGGCCAACGACCACCGGACCTTCAACCGGCACGGCGAGGCCTTCGACCAGGGCGAGACCTTCTCCGGAGTGGACTACGGGACCGGCGTGGAGGCCGCCGCGGAGTTCGCCGGACTGGTGCCGGCGGGCTTCACCGCGGCGCAGGCCGCGCTGCGCTGGATCATGCAGCAGCCCGGGGTCACCACCGTGATCCCCGGCGCCCGCAACCCCGAGCAGGCCCGCACCAACGCCGCCGCGGCCGGCCTGCCGCCGCTCTCCGAGGAGACGCTGGCGTCGATCCGCGACCTCTACGACCGCCGGATCAAGGAGCAGGTCGAGAACCGCTGGTAGTCCGCCCGCCGGCCTCCGGCGCGCCGACGACGGAGGGCGGGGCCGCTCCCTGGGGAGCGGCCCCGCCCTCCGCGTGTCCGGGTCACGCCTCGATGAGCAGTTCCTGCTCCTGTTCCTGGTCCCCGGAGACGGTCCCCCGGTCGCGCACCGTGAACGTCGCCGCCAGCGTCTCGCCGGCCTTGTGGACGGCCTCGGGAGTGCCCTGGAGGGTCACCGTCATGGGATCGGCGACCCCGGTGCGGCCGGAGGTGTCCGGCGGCGTGGGGGCGGAGCTCTCCGTCTCGCCGAAGATCGCGGTGTGCACCGTGGCGTGCTCGTCCTTGGGCTGCGAGTCCGGGGGCCCGAAGACGGGCTCCAGGGTGCGGAGGACCGCCTGGGCGTCGGAGCAGTGCCCTCCGGTGAGGGTGATGGTGAGCTGTGTGCCGGTCATGTTCCGCGGGTCCCCTCGGCCGAGATCGCCTGGCTTCTTGCAGCCTGACGGGTAACCGTGCGGGCGATCCCCGAAACCGCCTCCACCGCCTCCGTGCGGATCCGGAGCGTGCGCGGGTGCCGTCAGCCGGCGTCCGTCACAGGGGTGCAGACCGCGTAGACGGTGTAGGTACCGGTGGTTCCGGCGCTGTTGACGAAGGACACCGTCCACGTGTCACCGTCGGACGGGTACGACTCGTACATCTGCACGGTGAGGTTGTTGCCGCCGAGCGGGGTCACCACTCCGCCGCCCGTGACGGCGGTGCCGGGGTCGCAGTCCGCGCTGCCGGAGTTGAGCTGGCTCGTCAGGGTGAAGTCCTCCTCGACGATCCGGGGCGGCAGGGTCGGCCCCGCGGGGCCCTGAGGACCTTCGGGTCCTTCCGGTCCCTGGAGGCCTGCCGGCCCTTCGGGTCCTTCCGGTCCCTCGGGTCCTGCCGGTCCTTCCGGGCCTTGGACGCCGGCCGGTCCCTCGGGTCCCTCGGGTCCCGCGGGTCCTTCCGGTCCCGTCTGCCCTTGGGGCCCGGCCGGACCGGCTGCTCCCGCGGGACCGGCGGGGCCGGCTGCTCCCGCGGCTCCCTCCGGCCCCGCGGGTCCGGGGGGTCCGGCAGGGCCGGGCGGCCCGGGTTCCGGCCGCGTACAGGCGTGCGAGCAGTGGTGTCCGTCCTCACCGCCGGCGACTGCCGTGGCCGCCGCTCCCGTGAGCAGTGTCCCGGCCAGTAGCGGAGCGGCGGCACACCGCAGCAGGGTTATGCGTTCCGGCTTCATTCGTCCTCCGTGAGCACCGTGGTTTGCGGTTCGGCGTGGTTTCCGGCCGGCGTGGTTTCCGGCCGGCCGTGCGCGCCCGCGACGGCGACGTGCCGCGTCGGCGGGAAGCGCACCGGTCGTGCAGATACCACCACGCACGGACGGTCACCGCTCCTGGTGCGCGTCCCTTCGGGGGCACCTCGCCGGAAGTCCGGGGAGGAGGGCACGACACTCCGGCGGTCCTCCCATATGCCGGTTGACCCGGGGAACTCCGGGCAGAAGGGGCTGTCGGACAAGGCCCCGCGGACAGGAGGAAGGGTGACCGGTAACCGATCCGGCGACACGAGCGGCGACGAGGACGGCCCCGGCGGCGGCATGGGCGGGCGGCTCAACAAGGGCCGCAACGAGACCGAGGAGGAGGCGGCCGACCGGAAGTGGGGCGAGCTGATCCAGGAGGTCAGGGTCGCCCAGACCGGCGTGCAGATCCTCTTCGGCTTCCTGCTCACCGTCGTCTTCCAGCCCGGGTACCAGGAACTGGGCGAGACCGACCGGGGGATCTACCTCGTCACCGTGGTGCTCGGCGCGATGACGACCGGCGCGCTGATCGCACCCGTCGCCCTGCACCGCATCGTCTCCGGCCGCCGGGTCAAGCCGCAGGCCGTGCAGTGGGCGGCCCGGGTGACCTTCACCGGACTGATGCTCCTGCTGGCGACCATGACCTCGGCGCTGCTGCTCATCCTCCGCGTCGCCACCCACGACGGCTTCGTGCCGTACCTGGTCGCCGGGGTGCTGGCCTGGTACGTCCTGTGCTGGTTCGTGCTGCCGCTGTGGACCCGTAAGCGCTACACCTCGAAGTAGCCGTCACACCTCGAAGCAGCCGTCCCGGCGTCCGTCGCCGCACGACGAAGGCCCGGCCCGCTTCCGCGGGACCGGGCCTTCGTCCGCTCGTCCGGCAGCCCCGTGCGCGCCGAGGGCGCCTCACCCGTTGGCCAGCAGCTCCGAGAGGAACCCGTCCACCTCGATGTGCTCGTCGCCGGGGGCCACCACCCGGTAGCTCTCCTCCAGGAACCGCTCCACGGCCGGGGCCCAGGCGTGGACGACGGCGTGGTGGCGCTCGCCGTCGCCCTTGTGCTCCCCGTAGAAGTCCATGCGCAACTCGTGCCAGCCGCGCGCGTAGCGGGGGGAGAACCGCACGTCACCCTCGCCGACCGGCCGGCGCAGGCCCTCCGCGAGCATCTCGCGGGCCAGTCGCCAGCGGGCCAGCACCCGGCCGTCGTGGCTGAAGGTCGCGGTGACCGCGAACGGGTCGTCCATGTCGTAGCTCAGGTGCGCGAGCACCGCGAAACGGTTGGCGTCGCTGCCGCTCCCGCCCGACTGGAGCTGCATCACAACGGCCCTGTGCACGAACGCGCTCGACTTCATCGAGACCTCCGGGGGAGTGGACGAGATGTACCGTGCACACCCTGTTACCCCCACTCCCCGCACCCATGACCACCGACTTCCGGCGTGGGGGAGGTCACCCGAAGGCGTTGCGCAACTCCGGCAGCAGGATGCGCTCGGACCACTCCAGGAACGCGTGCTGGGACTCCCCGCCGATCTGTACCAGGGCGACCTCGGTGAACCCGGCCTCCGCGTAGGGCCGCACCGCCTCGACGAAGGCCTCCGGATCGTCACCGCAGGGGATCGAGGCGGCCACGTCGTCCGGCCGCACGAACTGCGTGGCGGAGGCGAACGAGTCCGGGTGGGGGAGTTCCGCGTTGACCTTCCAGCCCAGCCCGAACCACCGGAACTGCTCGTGCGCACGCCGCACCGCGGTCTCCCGGTCGGGGTCGAAGGAGACCGGGAGCTGCCCGACGCGCGGCTTGCCCTCACCGCCGTGCTGGTCGAACAGGTCCAGCAGCTCCTTCTTCGGCTCGGTGGCGATCACCAGGTCGGCGTAGTGCCCGGCCAGCGCGCAGGACTGCTCGCCGGAGACCGCGATCCCGATCTGCGGCGGGCGCTCCGGCAGGTCCCACAGCTTGGCGGAGTCCACCTGGAAGTGCTCCCCGTGGTACGTCAGGTGCCCGCCCTCCAGGAGCGCCGTGATGATCTCCACGGCCTCCTCGAACCGTTCGTGCCGCACGTCGACCGTGGGCCAGCCCTCGCCGGTGACGTGCTCGTTGAGGCTCTCGCCGGACCCCAGCCCCAGCCGGAAGCGGCCCTGCGACAGCAGCTGCAGGGTCGCCGCCTTCTGCGCCACCACGGCGGGGTGGTAGCGGAACGTCGGGCAGGTCACGTACGTCATCAGCGGGATCCGCGTGGTCGCCTGCGCGGCCGCGCCCAGCACCGCCCAGGCGTACGGGGCGTGCCCCTGTTCGCGCAGCCAGGGGAAGTAGTGGTCGGAGGTCACCGAGAAGTCGAAACCGGCCTCCTCGGCCCGCACCACGTGCTCGACCAGTTCCCGCGGACCGGCCTGCTCGGTCATCATCGTGTATCCGATTTGCACCATGACCGCCGCGTTCCCGGCACAACGGACGGAAAACTGGACCGTCGGTGCGCTGTGGGAGGCTGGACGGGTGATGCTCGAGGATCTGGTCCGGCTGCGCCGGGCGCGCGACACGATGGACCGCGATTACGCACAGCCGCTGGACGTACCCGCACTCGCCGGCGTCGCCCTGATGTCGCCGGGGCACTTCTCGCGCAGTTTCCGCGCCGCCTTCGGTGAGACGCCGTACAGCTACCTGATGACACGCCGCGTCGAGCGGGCCAAGGCCCTGCTGCGCCGGGGCGACATGTCGGTCACCGAGGTCTGCTTCGCGGTCGGGTGCACCTCCCTCGGGTCGTTCAGCTCGCGCTTCACCGAGCTGGTCGGCGAGACCCCGAGCGCCTACCGGGCCCGCGACCACTCGGCGGACGCCGCCGTGCCGCCCTGCGTCGCCAAGCTCTACACACGACCGGTCAGGAACGGAGAAGCGCGCACCGGGCCCCGCGCCTAGCGTGGAGCCCATGGACATCAAGCTCTCGCAGTGCTTCATCGCCGTCGACGACCACGACAAGGCGCTCGCCTTCTACCGCGACGCCCTCGGGCTGGAGGTGCGCAACGACGTCGGGTTCGAGAACATGCGCTGGGTGACCCTGGGCGCCCCCTCCCAGCCGGACGTCTCCGTGGTGCTGGAGCCGCCGCTCGCCGACCCGAACGCCTCGCCCGCCGACCAGCGGGCCATGGCCGAACTGCTCGCCAAGGGACTGCTCCGCGCCGTCATCTTCGCCACCGAGGACGTCGACGCCACCTTCGAGCGCATCCGCTCCAGCGGCGCGGGCGAGGTCCTGCAGGAGCCGACCGACCAGCACTACGGCGTGCGTGACTGCGCCTTCCGCGACCCCGCCGGGAACATGGTCCGCTTCCAGCAGCAGCGCAAGGGCTGACCCGGCCCGTCGGGTGGGGGCGGGCGGCGGCCGGTGGGCACACGCCCTCCTCGGCCGCCGGACGGCACGGCGCTCCCGGCGTGCCCGGCGTGCCCGAACCCTTGTGCCCTGGTCGACTGGTCGCACGATCGTCGTGCGAGGGAGGCACAGGTGAGGGACCGGCTGGGGCACGCCGTGTGGGCGGTGGGGGTCGCGCAGTTCTTCGCGGTCCACTCGATCGTCGAGTCCGCGTGGAAGCGTCCGTACAGCTGGGCGGCGCACAACATCAGCGACCTGGGCAACGTCACCTGCGGCCCGCAGGGCCGCGAGCCGGCGCCACGATACGTCTGCTCGCCCGAACACGCCCTGATGAACGCCTCGTTCGTCGCCCTGGGCGTGCTGTTCCTGGCCGGGGTGGTGCTGGCCGGCGGTCTCTGGCGCGGCGGGCCCGCCGGCACCGCGGCCCGGGTGGCCCTCGGGACGGCGGCCGCCGGCTTCGCGCTGGTCGGCCTCGCCCCCGCCGACGTCGACGAACGCCTGCACGTGCTGGGCGCCCTGCTGGGCATAGGGGTCGGGAACGTGGGGCTGCTCCTGTCGGCGGCCGGTCTGTCGGACCGGGTCGCCGGGGTGTGGCGTTGGGGCGCGGCGGCGCTGGGCGTCGTCGCGTCCACCGCCTGCGTGCTGCTGCTGCTCCGACAGGACCTCGGTCTGGGCATGGGCGGGATGGAGCGCGTCGCCGCCTACCCGATCCTGCTGTGGGCCTTCGCGCTCGGGGTGGCCGGCCTGTTCGGACGGGCCGGTAGGGTTGCGCGGTCGACGCCGGTGCGCCGGCCGGAGAAGGGGGAGCGTCGTGCCTGAGCCGGAACCGTCCGGGCTGTACCCGCAGACCGAGCCCCATGCGAGCGGAATGCTCGACGTGGGCGACGGCAACCGGGTGTACTGGGAGGTCTGCGGCAATCCCGAGGGCAAGCCCGCCGTGGTGGTGCACGGGGGCCCCGGCTCGGGGTGTTCGCCCCGGGCACGGCGGGTCTTCGACCCCGAGCGCTACCGCGTCGTCCTGTTCGACCAGCGCAACTGCGGCCGCAGCACCCCGCACGCGAGCGACCCGTCGGTCCGCATGGAGCACAACACCACCGAGCACCTGATCGCGGACATGGAGCTGCTGCGCGAGACGCTGGGGATCGACCGCTGGCTGCTGTACGGCGGTTCCTGGGGCTCCACGCTGATCCTGGCCTACGCCGAGAGGCATCCCGAACGGGTCTCCGAGATCGTCGTCGCCGGGGTCACCACCACCCGGCGCGCGGAGATCGACTGGCTCTACCGGGGGGTGGGCCGCTTCTTCCCGCAGGACTGGGAACGCTTCCTCGCCGGAGCGCCGGGCACCACGCCGGACGGCGACGTCGTCGGGGCGTACGCGCGGCTGATGGCCGACCCCGACCCCGAGGTGCGGTCCCGCGCCGCCGCCGACTGGTGTGCGTGGGAGGACGCCGTTCTCGCCGCCGAGGGCGGCAAGGAGACCAAGCCGTACAGCGGGCGGCCGTCGGAGGCGGTGCTGGCGATGGTGCGCATCTGCTCGCACTACTTCGCCCACGGCGCCTGGCTGGAGGAGGGGCAGCTCATCCGCGACGCCCACCGGCTGACCGGCATCCCCGGCGTCCTGGTGCACGGCGAGATCGACCTGAGCTCCCCGCTGGACACCGCGTGGCAACTGTGCCGCAACTGGCCGGACGCCGAGCTGATCACCGTCGGGCGGGAGGGACACCTCGGCGGAGGGGTCACGCGCCGGCACGTCCTGGCCGCGCTGGACCGGTTCGCGGGGCGCTGACGGCAGGAGCGGCGAAAGAGCGGCGAAACGTGCCCCCGGGTCCCCGCGGAACCGGGCCGTCACGGCCCCCGCGGGCACCGCCCGCCGCACGGCGCGCCCCCCTCGGCGAGGGTTCCCGGCGTGACGCGCGTGGTCCGCCGACGGGCCGTACGCGGGCTCCGCGTCATCACTGTGACCTGGGCCGACTCCCTTGCGGAGCCTAGGATCCGGGCATGGACCACACCCCACGGAGCATGCGCAGCGTACGCACGGCCGACGACGTCCTCCGGCTGATGGACGGGCTCTTCGGGTCCGCCGCCGACCGGTGGACGGACGGTGCCGCCGACTGGTGGGACCGCTTCTACTCCGACCGCACACGGGACGTCCCCTTCTTCGCGTCCCGGCCCGACGAGAGCCTGGCGTCCTGGCTCGACCGCGGCCTCGTCACCCGCGGCCCGCGCGGCCGCGCCCTGGACCTGGGGTGCGGGCCCGGCCGCAACACCGTTCACCTGGCGCGTCACGGATTCGCCGTCGACGCGGTGGACCTCTCCCCGACGGCGTTGAGGTGGGCCCGGGAGCGGGCCGAGGAGGCCGGCGTCGAGGCGGCCTTCCACCGCGCCGACGCCTTCGCCCTGACCGAGTCGGACCTCGACGGGCCGTACGACCTGATCTACGACTCGGGCTGCTTCCACCACCTGCCGCCCCACCGCCGCGTCGGCTACCTGGCCTTCCTCGACCGCTTCCTCGCCCCCGGCGGCGCCTTCGGCCTCAGCTGCTTCGCCACGGGAGCGGAGAACTCCGGGACCGAGCTCTCCGACCTCGACCTCTACCGGGACGCCCGCGCGCACGGGGGAGTGGCGTACGGCGACGACGACCTGCGGTGGATCTTCTCCGAACTGACCGAGGTGGAGCTCCGCCGGATGCGGCGGCCGGACCCCGACGCGGAGACGTTCGGTGAAGCGTTTCTCTGGGCCGGTCTCTTCCGCAGGCCGTGACGGCGGGCCTGAGGCGCGCCGCGCGGATGCCGTGATGCCGCCCGCGGTGCCCGGTGTCGGACCGGCCTGGCACCATGCCGACCATGGAAATCGCACACGTACTCGACGGCCTGGACGACCGTCCCTGGTCCGCCGCCTCCCACGCCTACGGCGCCGCCGACGGCCTCCCCGACCTGCTGCGCGCCCTGGCGGGGCCGGACGACGCCGCGGCCGACGAAGCTCTGTCCGAGCTGTACGGGTGCGTGCTGCACCAGGGCACGGTGTGCGCCGCGACCGTCGAGACCGTGCCCTTCCTGGCCCGCATCGCGGCGGCCGGGCACCGGACCGCCGACGTGCTGGCGCTCCTCGGCGGCATGGCCGAGAGCGAGGACGAACACGCGGTGGCGC
>NZ_JACADT010000890.1:0-2363 GCF_013421635.1 Streptomyces sp. UH6
GTCGAGGACCCGGGCCTTGGCCACGCCAAGGAGACGCTCTTCGGGATCGGCGGCTCCTTCGGCGGCATCGCCGCCATCGTCGCGGTCTTCACCGCCGCCGGAACCGTCGCGCTCTCGGTCGGTCAGCGGGCCCGCGAGTTCGCGCTGCTGCGCGCCGTCGGCGCCACCCCGCGGCAGATCCGCCGCGCGGTCGCCTCCGAAGCACTGCTCGTCGCGCCGCTCGCCGGGATCGTCGGCTGCCTGCCCGGCATCGGGCTCGCGCACTGGTGGTTCGGGCAGCTGCAGGACCGCGGCGCCGTTCCGCGCGCCGTGGACCTGCACGTCTCCGGATTTCCGCTGCTCGCCGCGCTCGGCGTGGGGCTGCTCACCGCGCTCGGCGCCAGCTGGACGGCCGGGCGTCGGCCCGCGAAGATCAAGCCGGGCCAGGCGCTGTCGGAGGCGTCGGTGGAGCGACTGCGGCCCGGCGTCATCCGTACGGTGCTGGGCATCGGCGCCCTCGTCGGCGGTTTCCTCCTCACCGGTCTCTCCGCCGGTTCCACGGGGGATGACGCGGCCGGCGCCGCCCTCGGTGTCGTCATGTGCTTCATGCTCGCCGTCGGCCTGCTCGGCCCGCTGGTGGCGCGGCTGTGCGCAGGCCTGTTCGGCCTCCCGCTGCGCGGCGCGGGCCCGACCGCCCAGCTCGCGGCCGCCAACTCCCGTACCAACGCCCGGCGCCTCGCCTCCGCGATCACCCCGATCGTGCTCGCCGTGGCCTTCTCCTCGACCCTCGTGTTCATGCACACGAGCGAGACCCACGCCGCCGACAAGCAGCGGCGCGCGGGCATCACCGCGGACCATGTGGTGACGGACCCGGCCGGGCTCCCGGTGGAGGCGGCTGCCCACGCCGCTCGTGCGCCGGGTGTGGAGGCAGCCGTCGGCCTGCTGAACACACAGGTGCTGGTGCCGGTCGGCTCCGGCGAGTTCACGTCGCTGCAGGGCGCGGCGACCCAGGGCGTCACCGGCTCCGGCGCAGAACTCGCGAAGGTGCAGGACCTGGACGTACGCGAAGGCAGCCTCGACCGGCTCGGCCAGGGCCGTATCGCCGTCGACAAGACCCTGGCGACCTCGGCGGACGCCGGCGTCGGCGACCGGCTCCCGCTCTACCTTCCCGACGGCACCGAGGTCCGCCCCGAGATCGTCGCGGTCTACGGCCGCGGCCTCGGCCTGGCCACGGTGACCATGGACCGGGCGTCCCTGGCCGGGCACGTCACCTCGGGCTTCGACAGCACACTCCTGGTACGGGGCGGCTCGGAGAAGTCGCTCACCGCCCTCGGCAAGGTCACCGACCCGTCCGGCTACGCCACCGAGCAGAACCTCGACGCGAGGCTGGGCGCCTGGACCAACAACACCATGGCCGCGGTCCTCGGCGGATTCGCCGCCGTCGCCGCCGGCAACACCCTGGTGATGACGGTCCTGGACCGCCGCCGCGAGCTGGGCACGCTGCGCCTCGTCGGCTCCACCCGGCGTCAGGTGCTGGCGATGCTCCGCTGGGAGGGCCTGCTGGTCTCCGCGGTGGGCCTGCTCCTCGGCTCCGCGATCGCCGCGGCCACGCTGATCCCGATGATGCGCGGCATGACCGGGGAGGGGCCGTACGTGCCCCCGCTGCTGTACGGCTCCTTCGCGGCCGCCGCCGGCTGCCTGGCACAGCTCGCGGTCACGCTGCCGGCCCGAGCGGCGCTGCGCCGCCGGTCGTAGCGCGGGCTGCAGCCACCGGGGCACGGGTGTCTGCCACGACGGGATCGCCCGCCCGCGGGACGACGTGGAGTTCCTGTTCAACGACTCCATCGACACCCGCGACCAGTCCGACCAGTCCGACCACGGGGTCGACGTCACCTTCCGCGGTGGCGGCCGCCGTACGTTCGACATGGTGTTCGGCGCGGACGGCATGCACTCACGTACCCGGGAGATGCTGTTCGGCCCCGAGGAGCAGTTCCACCGGTACGGTCTCCGCCTGGCGGACGCCCGGTTCCGGACGCCGTGACGGCAGCGGCCGCCACGGTCCTACAGGCGCAGGAGTGCCGTCACGGCGACCGCGGCCACCAGGGTCACAGGGAGCGGGGCCCGGGTCCGGACGAGTACCGGGACGACAGCGAGTCCGGCTATCAGGGTGAGGTCCACCGCGCTCCAGCGCGGGCCCAGCACGTCGACCACGATGAACCCGGCGAGCAGGGCGGGGGCGGCCAGGGCGATCACCGACCGCGCCCGGGGCGGCAGCGTGCGCCCGCCGACCAGGGCGGGCCCTAAGGCCTTGCAGGCGAAGCTGAGAGCGGCGACGGCGATTATGGCGAGCCAGAGGGTCATCGTGGGACCTCTTCGTCGGAGCG
>NZ_JACADT010000891.1:0-2362 GCF_013421635.1 Streptomyces sp. UH6
CCCAGCAGCGCGGCCAGGGGGGCCAGCCCGTGACCGGCGCTGGAGACCACTCCGACGCCGACCACCGCCAGCGGCTGCACCGGCGCGGACTGCGCGGGCAGGGACTGCACGGGCGCGGCCGTGGTCACGAATACCTCCCGAGGATGGTGATGACGTTGTTGCCGCCGAAGGCGAACCCGTGGTTCTGCACGATGTCGACCCGGGCGTCGCGGCCGCGGCCCGGCACGCAGTCCACGCCGGGACCCAGCTCGGGATCGGTCTCGACGAGGTTCGCGGTGGGCGGCAGGAAGTCCTGCTCCAGGGCGGTGCAGCAGGCGATGGCGCCGAAGCCGCTGGCCGCGCCCATGGTGTGGCCGAGCATCGACTTGATGGAGCTGATGGGCGGCAGCCCGTCCCCGAACACCTGGCGCACGGCCCGGATCTCGGTGGAGTCGTTGGTCGGCGTGCCGGTGCCGTGGGCGCAGATGTAGTCGATCTGCTCCGGGGTGACCCCGGCGTCGCGGTGGGCCGCCCGGATGCAGGCGGCGATGCTGGTCGCGTCCGGGTGCACCATGTGGGCGGCGTCGCAGTTGGCGGCGTACCCGAGCACCTCGGCGTAGATCCGGGCGCCGCGCGCCAGCGCGTGGTCGAGCGGCTCCAGCAGCAGCGCCGCTCCGCCCTCGCCGGTGACGATGCCCGAGCGGCCCGCGTCGAACGGCTGCGGCAGGTCCTTCGCCATCGCGCCCAGGGCGTAGAACCCGGCGTGGGTGAGGCGGTTCACCGAGTCGGCGCCGCCGGCCAGCATGAGGTCGGCCTCGCCGGAGCGGACCATGTCGAAGGCGTACCCCAGCGCGTAGTTGCTGGCCGAGCAGGCGGTGGGGATGGTCTGGGCGTCGCCGCTCAGCCCGAGTTCGGCGTTGACGGCGCCGGCGATCTGTCCGGCGGGCATCTGCCCGACCAGGCGCGGCTCCAGGCCCTTGAGCCCCTGGGTGACCCACTGGCCTCCCAGACTCTGGGCCACCGCGGACTCGCCGCTGGTGGTGCCCATGATGGAGCCGGACCGGCCGGCGCGGAGCTCCCGCGCGTCGATCCCGGAGTCCTCGACGGCCAGGCGGGAGGCCGCGGCGGCGAGGAGCGCGCTGCGCCCCCACCGGTCGGGGTCGAGGTTGCGCAGCACGGCGGCCGGCTCGAAACCGGCCACCTCGGCGGCGTTGCGGCTGGGGAACGGAGTGGCGTCGAAGCTGCGAACCGGCCCGATGCCGACCCGGCCCGCCCGGACGGCATCGGCGAAGTCCTTCACGCCGATACCGACCGGGCTGACCGCTCCGAGCCCCGTGATGACGACTCGGCGCACGGGCGTCTCAGGCATTCTGCGCTGCGCATCCCGCGACGGCCGCCAGCAGCACCCGCAGCGTGGTCAGGGACTCGAGCTCCTCCTTGGGCAGGACGTAGCCGAGTTCCTTCTCTATTCGGGAGACGACGGTGATCAGGGTGAGGGAGTCGCTGTCGTAGTCCTCGATGAAGTGACCGTCGTCGGTCAGCTCACCGTCCTCCAGCTCCAGCTCCTCGTTGACGATGTCGACGACCTTCAGGCGCAGGTCGGAGTCGAGTTCCAGGCTCTGCACGGTCATGATGCGTCCTTTGCGGTAAGTGGTGTGGTTCCGGAGTGGCGCGGTTCCAGTGGTCGTGGTGCGGAGGGGGCCCGGGGTGTGGGGACCCCGGGCCCCGAGGGGGGCTTGGTGTGGGGGGTCTTGGTGTGGGGGGCTTGGTGTGGGGGGGGCTTGGTGCGGAGGGACCTCGGGGTGAGGGGCCTCGAGGTGAGGGCGCCTCGAGGTGGGGGGACCCGGAGGGTCAGGCGGCGGCCGGGGTCGGCGGCGTGAGGGCGATGGCGCCGAGCTGGGTCAGCATCAGCAGGTCCTGGCGGAAGCCCCAGTGCTCGACGACCTTGCCGTCCTCGATGCGGTAGATGTGGGTCTGCTCGACGTCCACCTGGCGCTGGGTGGGGGCGATGCCCAGGAAGTCGCCCGTGTGCTTGCCGGTGAAGCGCAGCCGCAGCACGGCGCGGTCGCCCTCGGAGAAGCTGTCCAGGTGCTCCCACGTGGCGCCCTCGAAGGCGCTGTGCACCCAGCGGGCGGTACCGAGGTAGCCGAGCGGGCCGTTCGGCACGCCGGGCTGCGCCTCGTGGTCGACGAACTCGGGGGCGACCCAGGTGAGGGCGGCCTCCTCGTTCAGGTCGTTGAAGATCAGGCCCATGTTCATGGCGAGGTCGAGTGCTTCGGTGCTCATGGCGTCTCTCCTGGAGAGTGGGTTGACAGGGTTGATCCCTCGGGCGGTGGTGCGGACGGCCCGCCGGATGGCGCGGTGACGGTCCGTCGGGTGGAAC
>NZ_JACADT010000892.1:0-2361 GCF_013421635.1 Streptomyces sp. UH6
GGGGCCATGCGCATCTCAGCCAGGGCGGACTACGCGGTACGGGCCGCACTGCAGCTCGCCGCGTCGAGGGACGACGAGCCGTTGAAGGCGGAGGCCATCGCCGACGCCCAGGGCATCCCGCACAAGTTCCTCGAGGGCATCCTCAACGACATGCGCCGGGGCGGTCTGGTGACGAGCCGGCGCGGCGGCAACGGCGGCTACCGCCTGGCGAGGCCCGCCGAGTCCGTCAGCGTCGCCGACGTCATCCGCGTCGTGGACGGCCCCCTGGTCTCGGTGCGCGGCGTACGGCCTCCGGACCTGGCCTACAGCGGCCCGGCGGAGTCGCTGCTGCCCCTGTGGATCGCGCTCCGTTCCCATGTGCGCGAAATCCTGGACGGGGTCTCGCTCGCCGACCTCGCCAATTCTCAACTCCCGGACGCGATAACGGAGTTGGCGGCATCTCCGGACGCGTGGACGAACCCCTGAACCACCCGGACCACCCCTCCCCGTCCCAACATCCGAGAAGACCTCGTCCAGTATGTGAAAGCAGTCTTGGTGTCGGCCTGGCTTTCTGCCACGATCCCTATCATTCAGGTAGGAAAACTGGGAATCGAAACGAGGGGTGACATGCGTCCGTCCGACCGCGCCACCCTGTCGTTCCTCCTGCTGACCTCGCGCCGGCACGTCGATCTCGGCCGCACCTCGAGCGCCATCTGTCGCTCCTGCTGAGCCGCCCGGGGACAACCCTCCGGGACGGCGGCACCGCCCTTCTCCGGGCGTGCGCACCACCCGTGCCCCGTCACTCCGCTCCCTGACCCACGACGCCCTTCAAGGCCGCCCTGGGCGACGGGAGTTGCGGCGAACCCGCACGTCCGGGTTCCGCCCCCGCGTTCCACGCCCTTCTCGATCAGCCCTTTGATCAGCCCTTTCCCGAGAGGACACCTCCGTGTCTGCCGTCAGACCGCTCAGCGCCCTGCGCGCCCTTGCCGCCCTCACCGCGCTCCCCCTCCTGCTCACCGCCTGCGGCTACGGTTCCGACGCCGCCGACGACGCCAAGAAGACCGAGGTCTCCGCGGACGCGAAGAAGCTCTCCGCCGACGAGGTGAAGATCGGCTACTTCCCCAACCTCACGCACGCCACCGCCCTGGTGGGCGTCCAGGAGGGGCTGCTGCAGAAGGAGCTCGGCGGCACCGAGATCAAGGCGTCGACCTTCAACGCCGGCCCGTCCGAGATCGAGGCGCTGAACGCCGGTTCCATCGACATCGGCTGGATCGGCCCCTCCCCCTCCATCAACGGATTCACCAAGTCGGACGGCAAGAGCCTGCGCATCGTCAGCGGTTCCGCCTCCGGCGGCGTGAAGCTGGTCGTCAACCCCGACAAGATCAAGACCCTCGACGACGTCAAGGGCAAGAAGATCGCCACGCCGCAGCTCGGCAACACCCAGGACGTGGCGTTCCTCAACTGGATCGCGGAGAAGGGGTGGAAGGTCGACGCCCAGAGCGGCAAGGGTGACGTCTCCGTCTTCCGCACCGACAACAAGATCACCCCGGACGCCTACAAGTCCGGTTCCATCGACGGTGCCTGGGTCCCCGAGCCGACCGCCTCCAAGCTGGTCGCCGAGGGCGGCAAGGTGCTGCTCGACGAGTCCGACCTGTGGCCGGACAAGAAGTTCGTGATCACCAACATCATCGTGTCGCAGAAGTTCCTCAAGGAGCACCCTGACGTCGTCGAGGCCGTGCTGCGGGGCTCGGTGAAGACCAACGAGTGGATCAACGCCAACCCGGACGAGGCCAAGGCCTCCGCCAACGCGGCGCTGAAGGAGCTGTCGGGCAAGGAGCTTCCGACCGAGGTCATCGACCCCGCCTGGGAGTCCATTACCTTCCTCGACGACCCGCTGGCCGCCACCCTCGACGCCCAGGCCGAGCACGCGGTGAAGGCCGGTCTGCTGGAGCAGCCCAACCTCACGGGCATCTACGACCTCGCGCCGCTGAACAAGGTCCTCGAGGCCGCGGGCAAGGAGAAGGCGGACGACGCCGGTCTCGGCGTCAAGTGACGGATTCCGCTCCCTGACCGATCCTCCTGGGAGGCCGCGGCGCCGGTGGCGCCGCGGCCTCCCAGCGCGTACCGGGACACCCCGCCCCGCACCGGGGCACTACCGTCGGGCCGCGGCGACGCCTCCGGGCACGTCGCGGACCGTCCGGTCGATCCGGCGGCCCGTGTCGGTGGCGCGGCATAGTGTCGGCGGCATGAGCGAGCCGATCTCCGCACCGTCCCTCCTGGCGCTGACCTCCTTCCCGACCTGGGCGCCGTTGCTGCGTGCGTGGGCACGGGGGATGGAGGCCAAGGACGCGGAGGGGGTCCTGCACCTGGCCGGCGCCATGG
>NZ_JACADT010000893.1:0-2359 GCF_013421635.1 Streptomyces sp. UH6
GTCCACCGCGGCGACCACCTCCACCCGGCCCCGGCGCACCGCGTCGATCAGGCCGACGTCCTGCACCGGGATCGCGCCCTCGCGCACCCGCGAGTACAGACCGGTGTCCGGCCTCGGCAGCCCGTGCGCCGACAGGTCGGGCACGCTCACCCCGGCCATGGTGCGGGCCAGCCGGTCGACCAGTCGCACGGGCAGCCGGCGGACCAGGATCGCGGTGTTCTGCGCCGGCCACCCCGCGGTGGAGCGGCGCACGATGTGCGGCACCGTCCGCACCGCCAGCCGGACCCGCGCCGCTCCGCGCTCGACCAGGTCGACGGCGAGTTCCGCCCCGGTGTTGCCGACGCCGACGACCAGCACGTCACGTCCGGCGAAGGCGGTGCCGGAGCGGTAGGCGGAGGCGTGCAGGAACTCGCCCGTGAAGCCGTCGAGGCCGGGCCAGTCGGGGGTGCGCGGGGTGTGGTTGTAGCCGGTGGCCACCACGACCGCGCTGCCGGTCAGCCGCCGCCCCCCGGTCGCGTGCAGCACCCAGGAGCCGTCGGCCCCCTCGCCGGCCCGCTCCAGCCGGGAGACCTCGACACCGGTGACGACCTCCAGCCCGTGGTGTTCGGCGTACCGCTCCAGGTAGCGCACCATGTCGTCGCGGGCCGGCCACCGGCCGAAGGAACGCGGCATCGGCAGTCCGGGCAGCGAGGACCGCTTGCGGGTGGTGTGCAGGTGCAGCCGGTCGTAGTGGCGGCGCCAGGAGTCGCCCACCCGGGGCGACTTCTCCAGCACGACGGCGCGGATCCCCCGCGCCCGCAGCGCCTGCGCCGCGGCCAGTCCTCCGGGCCCGCCGCCGACGACGTACACGGGGTGCCGGGCGTGGGACGGGGAGTCCTGAGGAATGTGCTTTTCGAGCATGATGCCGAGATTTTATTCAGGAAATCACTTGATGGGTCTCGGTCAAGACCGGAATTGATTCCGAATCGGTCACGCTCACGGGTGAATTGTGGACGGGCGGAGTCGCGCGCGAGGTGCGGGCGGTGGAAATCGGCCGGAACGCGGCACCGGCCGCCCGGCGGTCCGGATGACAGGACGCGGGCCCGCGGGGAAACCCGCCGGATCCGCGGGGAAACCCGGGAAATCCGAGGGAAAGGGGTGCCCGCCGGCTACCTGGTCGGCCTCTTTCCGGTGACGCCGAGGTGGACGAGATGAGCCAGGCTCGGGCGCAGCTCGGCGGCCTTGTAGCCCCAGCCGGTGTGGCCGCCCTTCTGGTGCGAGGCCGCCGCGGAGAGCATGGCGACCAGCGAGGCGGCGGTGGCGGCGGGGCTCACGTCCTGGTCGACCTTGCCCTTGGAGCGCAGCCCGCCGATGGCTTCCGTCAACCCCTTGTGGACGGCGCCCAGGATGCGCAGCCGGAGCTTGGCGAACCGTTTGTCCCCTTCCGCGGCGGCCAGGTCGACGACCCGCAGGATCGCGTCGTTGGCCCGCCAGAAGTCCATGAACCCGTCGACCAGTTCCTGCGCGGTCTGCCATCCCGCCCGGCCCGTCCAGGACCGGCCCTCCAGCAGGCCGCCCAGTCCCGCGCCGCCCGCCGCCAGGTCCTCGGCGATCTCCAGGACGGCGCTCTCGACGTCCGGGAAGTACTGGTAGAAGGTCGCCGGGGAGGTGCCGGCCCTACGGGCGACGTCGATCACCTTCACGTCGCGGTAAGGGGCGGAACCGAGCATTTCTCCGAGGCAGTCCAGCAGCTTCTGCCGCGTCGCCTGCCCTCGCCGACCAGCCACGCGGCCGTCGACCGTGCGTACGTGTCCTGTCATGTCGTCAGCTTATCGACGGGGGATTCGCGCGCTATTCGACAGACTGCAAATGGGGTGCGGGTGCACTGCGTGACCGTTCCCGTGCCGCTAACTTGGCGCTATGGCCGAAAATGGGGCATCCGTGAATACGGAGGGCGGCGATGCCGCCGAGGGCGTTCCCTGCTGGGTGGACGCCTCGCTTCCCGACGTGGAGGCGGGCAAGCGTTTCTACGGGGAACTGTTCGGGTGGAGTTTCGACGCGGTGGGGCCGCGGGGGGTGGCGGGGGGACCTCGCGGCGCGGCGTGGGCGCACCGCGAGGGCGATCCGGTGGCCGCCCTGCTGCCCAAACGGGACGGGCGGATGCCGACGGTGTGGACGGTGTACCTGGCCACCCGGGACGCGACGGCGCTGACCCGGCGGATCCCCGAGGAGGGCGGACAGGTGATCGCCGCGCCGACGCCGCTGGGCGGGCTCGGGCGGCAGGCGCTGGCGGTGGGGCCCGAGGGCGCGGTGTTCGGCCTGTGGGAGCCGGCCCTGCACGACGGTTTCGGAGGGCGGCGCCCGGCCAGCGGCGGCTTCG
>NZ_JACADT010000894.1:0-2357 GCF_013421635.1 Streptomyces sp. UH6
CTCCTCGGCCCGGTCGATCCAGGGGCCGTGTCCGGTGCCGTCGAGGACCACCGTCCGGGCGCCGGGGACCAGGCGCGGGACCCGCTCCGCCTGCACCCGGGAGTTCAGCAGCGGACTGCGCCTGCCGAACACCATGTGCAGGGGAACCCGGACGGAGGCCAGCTCGCCGTCGGTGAGCGGCAGCGGTGCGGGCCTGCGGTTGCGCCAGGCGCGGGCGCCGGTCTGCGCCATGGCGCGCAGCTCGGGGACGACGAGCACCGGCTGGTCCAGCCACGTCGCCAGCCGCGGACGGAGCCGGCGGGGCGCGAAGCTCGCGAAGAGACCGGCGAAGATCCATACGAAGAAGCGCGCCCCCACCTTCTCCAGGCCGCCCGGATCGAGCGCGGTCACCGAGGCGAGGCGCTCCGGGCGCAGACGGGCCTGGTTCAGGGCGAGCCAGCCGCCGTACGAGGCACCGACCAGGTGCACCCGGTCCAGCCCCAGACCGGCCAGGGTCTCGTCCAGCCACCGGGCCGAGCGCTCCGGCTGGTGGATGTGCTCGCGCTGCACACTGCGGCCGGCGTCCCCCGGGGTGTCGACGGCGTACACCGGGCGCTCCGCGCTCAGCGCCGGGGTGGCCGTGTACCACATGGCGGAACACGAGCCCGCGCCGTGCAGCAGGACCACCGGGGTCCGCCGCGCCGCCTCCCCCTCGGCGGGACCGTGGCGGTGGACGCGGGTCGTCGCGAACGAGGTCTCGACGTCCAGCTCCTCCAGGACCGGAGCGCCGAGCGCGAAGGCGGCGTCGCAGGCGGCGAAGTAGCGCTCCCGCAGACGCTCGTCGACGTAGTGACCCAGCTCGGGGCGGGTGCGGACGGTGCTCTTGGGCACGACGGCCTCCGGGGGGTTGTGCGAGTTTCGTGATACGAACGTATCACGAACATGGTACGGCTGTACCATCACGTCGTCCGGGAGGCCGAGGAGTGGGAGCAGCCGATGCCCAGGCGCGTGGATCACGACCAGAGGCGCACCGAGATCACCGAGGCGCTGCTGCGCGCCGCGCACCGGCGGGGTCTGCACGCCGTCGGGATGCGTGACGTGGCGGCCGAGGCCGGTGTCTCCCTGCGGCTGGTCCAGTACTACTTCGACACCAAGGAGAAGTTGCTGCTGCACGGGCTGCGGCTGCTCACCGAGCGGTTCACCGCCCGCACGGCGGCCCGGCTCGCCGCCCTGCCCGGGGAGCCGGGGCCGCGGGAGACCGTCGAGGCGCTGCTGCTGGCCGCGCTGCCCTCGGACGAGGAGGGCCGCGTCTTCCACCACGTCTACACCGCGTACGCGGTCCTGGCGATGACCGACGAGACGCTTGCCGGGCAGCCGTTCCTCGGCGACCCGGACGCCGCGGAGGACGCGGTCTCCCGGCTGCTGACCCAGGGGCAGGCGGACGGCCGGATCCCCGCGGAGGTGGACGCGCGGCTGGAGGCGGTGAGCCTGCTGGCCATGTCGGCCGGGCTGGGCACGAGCGTGCTGGCGGGGCAGCGTGACGCGGCCTCCGCGGCGGCGGCCGTCCGGTACCGCCTGGACCGCGTGTTCACCGGCCGGACCGGGTAGCGCGACCGACGCGTGCGTTCCGGCCGGTGCGACCGCCGCGCCGCGCACCGCTCCGGCGGAAACGGACGGGGCGGACCCCTCCCCGACAGGCGTACCGGTCGGTATGCTCGCCGGGTCGTCGTCGCTGCGGGAGGAACGTCATGTCCGAGGCCGTCAACTCCCGTACCGCGTTGCGGATCTGCCCGCTCTGCGAGGCCACCTGCGGACTGGTGCTCACCGTGGAGGGGAGCCGGGTGACCGGCGCCCGGGGCGACCGGGACGACGTCTTCAGCCAGGGCTTCGTCTGTCCCAAGGGCGCCGCCTTCGGACAGCTCGACGCCGATCCCGACCGGCTGCGCGCACCCCTCGTCCGCACGGGGGGCGTCCTGCGCGAGGCGACCTGGGAGGAGGCGTTCGCCGCCGTCGCCGAGGGCCTGGCGCCGGTGCTCGGCCGGCACGGCGGCGAGGGTGCCGGCGTGGTCCTCGGCAATCCCAACGTGCACACCGTGGCCGGCGCCCTCTACCCGCGCCTGCTGCTCGGCGCGCTCGGCACCGGGAACCTGTTCACCGCCTCCACCCTCGACCAGATGCCCAAGCACGTCTCCTGCGGGCTGCTCTACGGCGACCCCAACGCCATCCCGGTGCCCGACCTCGACCGCACCGACCACCTGCTGATCGTCGGCGCCAACCCGATGGAGTCCAACGGCAGCCTCTGCACCGCCCCCGACTTCCCCGGCCGCCTCAAGGCGCTGCGCCGGCGCGGCGGCACCCTCACGGTGATCGACCCGCGC
>NZ_JACADT010000895.1:0-2350 GCF_013421635.1 Streptomyces sp. UH6
CACGAGGATCTCCCCATCTGACGGACCGCACCCGCGGGGCCCGGGTCAGGACCCCGTCCCGCCGGAGCCGCCGAACGGCGCCTCCGGCGGGACGTCCCGCGCGGCGGAGGCGGTCGAACCGCCGCTCTCCACACGGAAGGCCGGCCGGTCGTCCGCGCCGACCTCCACCGTCACCCGGCCGCCCGTGGACAGCCGGCCGTCCAGCAGCATCCGGGACAGCTCGTTGTCCACCTCACGCTGGATGGTGCGGCGCAGCGGGCGGGCGCCGTACTCCGGCTGGTGGCCGTGACGCGCCAGCCAGTCCACCGCCTCGTCGGTGAACTTCACGGTGACGTCCTGCGCGCGCAGCCGGCGCCGGGTGCGCTCCAGCATCAGGTCGGTGATCTGCCGCAGCTGGACGTCGGTCAGCCGGCGGAACACCACGATCTCGTCGATCCGGTTGAGGAACTCCGGCCGGAAGTGCTGCCGCAGCGGGCGCAGCACCTGCTCCCGGCGGGCCTCCTCGTCCGCCGCCGCGTCCGCGGCGGTGAAACCCAGCGTCCCGCCGCCCCGGACGATCGCCTCCGAGCCGAGGTTGCTGGTCATCACGATCACGGTGTTGGTGAAGTCCACGGTGCGGCCCTGGGAGTCGGTCAGCCGCCCGTCGTCCAGCACCTGGAGCAGGATGTTGAAGACGTCCGGATGCGCCTTCTCCACCTCGTCGAGCAGCAGCAGCGAGTACGGGTGACGCCGGACCACCTCGGTGAGCTGGCCGGCCTCCTCGTGCCCCACGTATCCGGGCGGCGCGCCCACCAGACGGCTCACCGTGTGGCGTTCCTGGTACTCGCTCATGTCGATCCGGACCATCCGCTCCTCGCTGCCGAACAGCGCCTCGGCGAGGGCCCGGGCCAGCTCCGTCTTGCCGACGCCGGTCGGGCCGAGGAAGAGGAAGCTGCCGATCGGCCGGTCCGCGCCCGCCAGACCTGCGCGGGCCCGCAGCACGGCGTCCGACACCGCCTTGACGGCCTCGTCCTGGCCCACCACCCGGTCGTGCAGATGCTGCTCCAGGTGCAGCAGCCGCTCCTTCTCCTCGGCGGTCAGGCTGGACACCGGGATGCCCGTCTGCCGGGAGACGACCTCGGCGATCGACTCCACGGTGACCACCAGGTTCTGGCCCTCGTCCGGCTGCTCGTCCTGGCCCGCCGTCTCGATGCGCCCGCGGACCTCCTCGATCCGGTCCCGCAGCCGCGTCGCCTCCTCGTACTGCTCGGCGGCGACCGCCTGGTCCTTGTCGCGGGTCAGCTGCTCCGCCTCCCGCTGGAGCGCGCGCACGTCGGTGCGCCGGCCGCGCGAGCGCAGCCGGACCCGGGCTCCGGCCTGGTCCATCAGGTCGATCGCCTTGTCCGGCAGGAACCGTTCGGTGAGGTAGCGGTCGGACAGCTCCACGGCCGCCACCAGCGCCTCGTCGGTGTACCGCACCTGGTGGTGGGCCTCGTAGCGGTCGGCGAGGCCGCGCAGGATCTCGATCGCGTCGGCGACCGAGGGCTCCGGCACCATGACCGGCTGGAAGCGGCGGGCCAGCGCGGCGTCCTTCTCGATCCGCCGGTACTCCTCCAGCGTGGTGGCTCCCACCACGTGCAGTTCGCCGCGGGCCAGGGCCGGCTTGAGGATGTTGCCGGCGTCCATCCCGCCGCCCTCGCCCCCGCCGCCCGCGCCGACCACCGTGTGCAGCTCGTCGATGAAGACGACCAGCTCGTTGGGGTGCGCGCGGATCTCGTCGATGATGCCGTTGAGCCGCTCCTCGAAGTCGCCGCGGTAGCGGGTGCCGGCCAGCACCCCGGACAGGTCCAGGGCGACCACGCGGCGTCCGGCGAGCACGTCGGGGACGTCGTCGTCCGCGATCCGCTGGGCCAGGCCCTCCACGATCGCGGTCTTGCCGACGCCGGCGTCGCCGATCAGCACCGGGTTGTTCTTGCCGCGGCGCGAGAGCACCTCGACGGTCTGCTCGATCTCCTCGTCGCGGCCGATCACCGGGTCGATGCGGCCCTGACGGGCCAGGTCCGTGAGGTCGCGGCCGAACTGGTCCAGATGGGGCGTGTTCATGCCGTGGGTGGGCTGCTCGGGGTGGCGGCCCACCGCGGTGCTCCCGGACGGTCCGCGCCGGCCCGCCGGGGAGGACGGGTCCTGGCCCTCCGGCGGGGGCGTGGGGGCGAAACGGGCCGTGCTGAGGATGTGCCCGGCCGCCGAGTCGGGGTTCTCGGCCAGCGCGCTCAGCACGTGCTCGGGGCCGATGTAGCCGTCGCCGCGGCTGCGTGCCAGCTCGTGGGCGTCCAGCAGGGCGCGTTTGACCGCGGGCGTCATCACCACCGAG
>NZ_JACADT010000896.1:0-2348 GCF_013421635.1 Streptomyces sp. UH6
CGCGGCCGGTGCCGGTTGCGGCGCCGGGGGGAGTTCGGCGGTGTACCCCGTCCTGACCACGGTGGCGATCAGGTCCTCGACCGGCGTCCCCGCAGGGCAGGAGATCCGCGCCTTCTCGGTGGCGTAGTTGACCGTGGCCTCGACGCCGTCCATGCGGTTGAGCTTCTTCTCGACCCGGGCGGCGCACGAGGCGCAGGTCATCCCGCCGATCAGCAGCTCGACGTCGGCGCGTTCCGCCCGGGCGGCCGGATCGGCCGTCCCGGTCGTTGCGGTCGTCGTGGCGGTGCTGGTCATACGGGCCTCCTCGGCGGTGGCGGAAGTCTGCGGCGGTGCGTGGGGATCAGGCGACGCCGGCGTACTCGAACCCGGCCTCGTCGACGGCGGCGCTGACCGCCGCCTCGTCCAGCGGGGCGGCGGAGACCACGGTGACCTCGCCGGCCGAGGCGACGGCCTTCACCGACTCCACGCCCGCGATCTGCGAGATCTCTCCGGAGACGGCGCCCTCGCAGTGGCCGCAGCTCATGCCGCTCACCTTGTAGACGGTGGTGACGGCGCCCTGGGTGTCGGTCGACTGAGTCATGTCGTTACTCCTGATCGAGTGGATGCACTGGTTGCCTTCCGGTACCCAGGTTATACCCCTAGGGGGTATCAACCAAAGGCGGGTCGTCGGCGAGGCGCGCGCACCTGCGGGACAGTTCCCGCGCGGGGTGTCCACGCGGGGGCCGGTACGGCTCACACTGGGTCGGGGACGCCCCCACGGGCCGGTCCGGGCGGCACGGACCGGCGAGCCGTCGACTGCGAAGGAGTCCGGGCATGACGAAGACCCTCCACCACTGGATCGGCGGCAGGACCGTCGAAGGCGCCTCCGGCACGTACGGACCGGTCACCGACCCCGCCACCGGCGCCGTCACGACCCAGGTCGCCTTCGCGGGCGCGGCGGAGGTGGACGCGGCCGTGGCCGCCGCCAAGGAGGCGTTCGCCGGCTGGGGCCGGTCCTCCCTCGCCACCCGCACCTCGGTCCTCTTCGCGTTCCGCGCCCTGGTGGACGCCCACCGCGACGAGCTGGCCCGGCTGATCACCGCCGAGCACGGCAAGGTCCACTCCGACGCCCTCGGCGAGGTCGCCCGCGGCCTGGAGATCATCGACCTGGCCTGCGGCATCCCCGTCCAGCTCAAGGGCGAGCTGTCCACCGAGGTGGCGAGCCGGGTGGACGTGGCCGCGATCCGGCAGCCGCTGGGCGTGGTCGCCGGCATCACGCCGTTCAACTTCCCCGCCATGGTGCCGATGTGGATGTTCCCCCTCGCCATCGCCTGCGGGAACACCTTCGTGCTCAAGCCCTCGGAGAAGGACCCCTCGGCCTCCGTCCGGCTCGCCGGGCTGCTCGCCGAGGCCGGCCTGCCGGACGGCGTGTTCAACGTCGTGCACGGCGACAGGGCGGCCGTCGACCGGCTGCTGGAGCACCCGGACGTCCAGGCGGTGTCGTTCGTGGGCTCCACGCCCGTCGCCCGCCACATCCACACCACCGCCGCCGCGCACGGCAAGCGCGTGCAGGCGCTCGGCGGGGCCAAGAACCACATGCTGGTGCTGCCCGACGCCGACCTGGACGCCGCCGCCGACGCCGCGGTGTCCGCCGCCTACGGCTCGGCGGGGGAGCGGTGCATGGCGGTCTCCGCGGTGGTCGCGGTCGGGGCGACCGGCGACGAACTGGTGCGCAGGATCCGCGAGCGCGCCGAGAAGGTCGTGATCGGCCCGGGCCACGACCCCGTCTCCGAGATGGGCCCGCTGATCACCCGCGCCCACCGCGACAAGGTCGCCTCCTACGTGCGGGGGGCGGCCGCCCAGGGCGCCGAGGTCGTCCTGGACGGCACCGGCTTCACCGTCGAGGGGTACGAGGACGGCCACTGGATCGGCATCTCGCTGCTCGACCGGGTGCCGGTCACCGCCGACGCCTACCGCGACGAGATCTTCGGCCCGGTGCTGTGCGTGCTGCGGGCCGAGACCTACGAGGAGGGCCTGGCGCTCGTCAACGCCTCACCCTTCGGCAACGGCGCGGCGATCTTCACCCGGGACGGAGGGGCGGCGCGGCGGTTCCAGATGGAGGTGGAGGCCGGGATGGTGGGCGTGAACGTCCCGATCCCGGTGCCGGTGGGGTACCACTCGTTCGGAGGGTGGAAGGACTCGCTCTTCGGCGACCACCACATCTACGGCAACGACGGCACGCACTTCTACACCCGGGGCAAGGTCGTCACCACGCGCTGGCCGGACCCCGCCGACGCGCCGGCCGGCGTCGACCTGGGCTTCCCCCGCAACCACTGACCACCGCCCCGCGTCCGCGGTCCTCCCGCCCG
>NZ_JACADT010000897.1:0-2347 GCF_013421635.1 Streptomyces sp. UH6
GGGGACCGACGCCGCCAGTTCCCGCAGCACCCGCCCGTTGAAGCCGGCCTCACCGGGCAGCAGCGACCAGTCCAGCGGCAGGGAGAACTCCCGCAGCCCGCCGGACAGGTACGCGGTGAGCTGCCGTATCGCCTCCGCCAGCAGCGGCGCGCGCGGATCCCGCTCGGGCGGGACGCCCAGCCGGGCGGTGGCCCGGCCGAGGAACCGCTCGCACACCTCGGGCCGGGCGTGGAACACCACGCCCGCGAGCCCCCGCGGCGTCGCGAGGAGAAGCAGCGGCCCGATCGGACCGTCGACGACGTCCCAGACGACCCGCCCGTCGCCCGTCCCGTCCCGCACGGAGTTGTCCATGCGTTCACGTTACGACGCGCCACCGACAGCGCGGCTCGTCACGGGGAGGTCCAGAAGGCCGACAGCGCCCTGCGCACCACGTCCGGCCGGTTGGTGATCAGGCAGTCGACGCCGTAGCCCGCCGCCAGCAGGGCGTCGACCGGGCGGTCCACGGTCCACGCGCACACCTCGACCGGTCTGCCGTGCGGTCCGCGCAGCCGCTGCACCGCGGCCACGTAGCCGACCGTGAGCCTCAGGTGCTGCGGGTTGATCTGGTCCGTGAAGCGCGCGTACGTGCGCAGCTCGGCGATGGTGGGGGAGCCCAGCACCGCGGTCCGCACGGCCGGGCGCAGCCGGTGCACCGTGCGGATGGTGGGCGCGTGGAAGCTCTGGATCACCAGCCGTGACAGGTGCCGGCGGTCCAGCCAGCCGGCCCGCCCCAGCTCCCGCAGCACCTGGTGGCCGATGCCCGGGTAGAGCTCGGGGTTCTTGATCTCCAGCAGCAGGCTCTGCCGGTTGCGCTCCAACCGGGCCAGGTACTGCCGCAGGGTCGGCACGCGCGTACCGGCGAACCGCGGGCCGAACCAGCTGCCCGCGTCCAGCCGCGCGATCTCGGCCGCCGTGAAGTCCCGCACCCGCCACGGCGAGCGGCCGGGGAAGACCCGCTCCACGTCGGTGGTGCGGGCCAGCCCGGCGTCGTGAAGGACCACCAGCACGCCGTCCTTGGTGCGCTGCACGTCGTTCTCCACCCAGGTGAAGCCCAGTCGGCGCGCCCGGTCGACGGCGGCCAGCGTATTCTCGGGCGCCAGGGCGGAGGCGCCCCGATGGGCGATCACCGCAGGGCGTCCGGCCTCGTGATCGGCGCGGGCGCCGGGGACCGGAAGCAGGAGGGCGACGAGGCCCAGGAGTGCCGAGGCGGTCGCGGCGACTGCGCGCGCGTGCATGCGTTCTCCTCGCGTCGACTGGCACGGACGGTTCCAGAGTGACAGCAGAGAGTGCGCGCGGCGTGGATGCCGGAAGGGCGTGGAACGACGCCGAGTGCCCAAGTCCGCTCGCCGGTGCCCCACAAGTGGGTCGACGATGTGATTCTTTGACGCAGAATCGTTGGTCCCATCAGGTGAGAGTCATACTCTCCCCACCGGTACCCGGCCGCTCGCACAGGTTCCGGGCACCACGGGCACGGCGGGCACGGCGGACAGCACGGGCACCACGGGCACGACGCGCCGACACGGACGACACGGGGCGGAAGGGAAGCCGCGCATGCAGGGCACGGTCGACGGTTTCAGTCACGGGCTGATCACACCGGTGGCGGCCTACGTGATGGCCTGCCTCGGTGGCGCGCTCGGGTTGCGCTGCACCACCCGGGCACTCCTGGTGGGACGCCGCCGGGCCGGCTGGCTGGCCCTCGGGTCCGCCGCCATAGGCTCCGGCATCTGGACGATGCACTTCATCGCCATGACCGGCTTCTCGGTCGGCGGGACGCCGGTCGACTACGACCTGCCGACCACCTTCGCCAGCCTCGCGGTGGCGATCGTCATGGTCGGCATCGGGACCTTCCTGGTCGGCTACTGGAACGCCACCGGCACCGCCCTGTTCACCGGGGGCACGCTCACCGGACTCGGCATAGCCTCCATGCACTACCTGGGCATGGCCGGCATGCGGTTCCACGGCGAACTGCGGTACGACACCCCGACCGTCGCCCTGTCCGTCCTGATCGGGATGGTCGCCGCCACCAGTGCCCTGTGGGCGGCCAGCCAGGTCCGCGGGCTGCTGTGGAGCGTGGGCGCCAGCCTGGTGATGGGCCTCGCGGTCACCGGCATGCACTACACCGGCATGGCCGCCGCCACCGTCCACCTGCACGACGACGCCGCCGTTCTCCCGCCGGGCGACGCGGCCGGCGCGCTGATCGGCCCGATGCTGGCGGGTCCGCTCGCCTTCCTGCTGCTGGCCGGGGTCGTGGTGATGTTCGACCCGCAGATGGTGATGAGCCGCCCGGCCCCCAGGCCGGCTCCCGAGG
>NZ_JACADT010000898.1:0-2345 GCF_013421635.1 Streptomyces sp. UH6
CGCCCGGCCTCGGCCGCGCCCGCCGCGGCGCCGGCCGGATGGGTCTCGGCACCCGTCTGAAGGGGGTCAAGCGGCTGTGAGCAAGGCCCTCCCGTCGCCCGACCGCCACTCCTCCCCGAGCGCCACCCCTCGACGCCACCCCTCGACGAATGAGCTGCGCCGATGAGCAACATCCCGGAGACGGGCCGCAGCCCCCGTGTCCAGATCCGCCTGGTCGTCCTGCAGATCCTGGTCCTCTCCCTGCTCGCCACCCTCGGCGGCCGCCTGTGGTACCTCCAGGTGCGCAACGGCGCCGAGTACGCGGCCGAGGCCAGCGGGAACCACGTCCAGCAGGTCGTCCAGCCGGCCACCCGCGGCGAGATCCTCGACGCCCGCGGCGTGCCCATCGCCGACAACGAGAACCGGCTGGTCGTCTCCGCCTCCCGGACCGAGCTGATGAAGATGGACGACGACGGCGAGGCCGTCCTCACCAAGCTCGCCGGCGTCCTCGGCATGAAGCCGAAGGAGGTGACGGAGAAGGTCCGGCTGTGCGACGCCGAGACCCCGCAGCCCTGCTGGAACGGTTCGCCCTACCAGCCGATCCCCATCACCGACGAGGCGACGGCCCGTCAGGCGCTCCAGATCCGTGAGCGGTCCGAGGACTTCCCCGGCATCACCGCCGAGCCCGCCTCGGTCCGCCGCTATCCGGGCCCCGGCGGCGCCAACACCGCCCAGGTCCTCGGCTACCTGTCGCCCGTCACCGACGAGGAGATCCAGAAGGCCCAGGACACCGACTCGCCCTACCTGCGCTCCGACCAGATCGGCCGCTCCGGCCTGGAGCGCCAGTACGACGAGGAACTGCGCGGCAAGGCCGGCGTCACCCGGTACGAGGTGGACAAGCTCGGCCGGGTGCTCGGCGAGGCCGAGGCCGACGCCGGAGTTCCCGGCTCCCACCTGGTCACCAGCATCGACGCCCGGGTGCAGCGGGTCGCGGAGTACGAACTGGAAGAGGCCATGAAGGCGGCCCGCCAGGAGTGGGACCGCAACACCAACGAGAAGTACAAGGCCGACGCCGGAGCCGTCGTCGTCCTGGAGGCCAAGACCGGCCGGGTGGTCGCCATGGCCTCCAACCCGGCCTACGACCCCAACGCCTGGGTCGGTGGCATCTCCGCCAAGGACTACGCCAAGATGACCGGCAAGAAGTCGAACTACCCGCTGCTCAACCGCGCCATCCAGGGCCAGGCCGCCCCCGGCTCCATCTTCAAGGTGGTCACCACGGCGGGCGCCGTGAAGGCCGGGTACCCGTTCGACGGCAACTACCAGTGCTCCAGCGACTACTCCATCGGCGGCCAGGTCTTCAAGAACTTCGAGTCCGCCAACCACGGCATGATCGACCTGGGCCGGGCGCTCGAGGTCTCCTGCGACACCGTCTACTACCGCCTCGCGCACGAGGAGTGGAAGAAGGACGGCGGCACCAAGCCGAAGAAGAAGACCAACGACTACTTCTACGAGGCCGCCCACCAGTTCGGTCTCGGCAAGGAGACCGGCATCGACCTGCCCAACGAGGTCTCGGGCCGCATCCCGGACCGCGGGTGGAAGCAGGACTACTGGGAGGCCAACAAGGACTACTGGTGCAAGCACGGCAAGAAGGACGGCGACTACGTCGAGCAGATCGAGTGGGAGAACTGCCACGGCGGCAACGAACTGCGCGCCGGTGACTCCGTCAACTACTCCATCGGGCAGGGCGACACGCTGGTGACGCCGATCCAGATGGCGGCCATCTACGGTGCCATCTCCAACGGCGGCACCATGTACGCCCCCACCGTCGGCAAGGCCGTGATCAGCCCGGACGGCAAGACGGTCGAGGAGATCGAGCCGAAGCGCAACGGCAAGCTCCCGGTCGACAAGGCGACCCTCAAGGAGATGGACGCGGCCCTCGAGGGCGTGGCCACCCGGGGCACCGCGGCCTGGCGGTTCGGCGGCTGGCCGCAGGACAAGATCCCGATGCACGCCAAGACCGGTACCGCGGAGGTCTACGGCAAGCAGACCACCTCCTGGTTCGCCACGTACACCAAGGACTACGCGATCGTCATGACGATCTCCCAGGGTGGTACGGGCTCCGGCGCCTCCGGCCCGGCCGTGCGCAAGATCTACGACGCGCTGTACGGCGTCCAGCCGGACGGCTCGATCGACAGGAAGAAGGCGCTGCTGCCCGAGCCGCAGAAGAAGCTTCCGAAGATCCGCCCCGACGGCACCGTGGACAGCCCGAAGATCGACGAGGACCCGGTGAAGGCGCTGAAGGAGGCCGCCGAGGCCGCCGCCGAGGCCGGCGTCACGGGCGGGCAGACGGGCGCCACGGGAGGTGA
>NZ_JACADT010000899.1:0-2342 GCF_013421635.1 Streptomyces sp. UH6
AGGCGGGCGCGCCCTGCGCCACGATCCGGCTGCGCCAGGCATAGGGGTGGTTCTGCGCCGGGGTGAGCCGGCGTTCCAGCATGATCGCCAGCCCGGCCATGCCCACGCAGAACACCATCATCAGCACGACGTACGGCCCGTGCAGCGAGGCGCCCATCGGCCCGCCCACGGCCGGACCGATCGCCAGGGCCAGCTGCTTGACCAGAGCGAACGCCGAGTTGTACTGCCCGGCGAGCCCGGTCGGAGCGAGGTCCGCGACCAGCGGCGCCAAGGTCGGCGACAGCAGCGCCTCACCCAGGCCGAACAGCGCGTACACGGAGATGAACGAGACCGTCGCGACGGCCTGGCTGACATCGGCCAGCCCGGAGAACCCGGCGACCGCCCAGGCGAAGGTCCACAGCAGACCCACGGCCGCGATCACGCGGGAGCGCCGGCGCCGCTCGACGAAGCGCAGCACCAGGAACTGGGCCAGCACGATCACCGCCGTGTTGGCGGCCAGCGCCGTGCCCAGCGTGGACGTCGAGATGCCGGCGGCCTCCACCCCGTAGGCGCTCAGCCCCGACTCGAACTGTCCGTAGCAGGCGAAGAAGAGCACGAACCCCAGGACGCACAGCCACACCATGGCCCGGTTGCGCATCAGCGAACGCCAGTCGGCCTTGACCGCGGGGACCTCCTCGGGCGAGCCGTCCGGCAGCCCGGCCCTCGGCAGCCTCGTCGTGGCCATCAGGCCGGTCAGCAGCACGAACATCGCCGCCTGGATGGAGAACAGCAGGGTGAACGAGCTGGGCCGCGTCGGGTCCACCAGGTGGCCGCCGATCAGACCGCCGACGCCCAGCCCGAGGTTCTGCAGGAAGAACTGGGTGGCGAACGCCCGCGTCCGCGAGGCCGTGGACGAGCAGTCGACGACCAGCGTGGCGAGCGCGGGCTGCATCACGGCCTGGCCGGCGCCGAGCAGCGCCGCGGACAGCAGCACCGTGGCCGCACCGGCGGACAGGCCGAGCGCCAGCGAGCCACCCGCGGCGGCCGCCAGTGAACCGATCAGCACCGGAAGCGCGCCGCGCGAGACGATGGCCCGCCCGGCGAACGGGAGCACGATCAGGGCGGCCACCGCGAACACCGCGAGGACCAGCCCCGCCGTCACGGAGCCGAGCCCCCGCACCTGTGCCACGTAGACGTACAGATACGGAACGGTGAAACCCAGACCGAACGCACTGAGTGCGCTGCCCACATGGATCCGCCGCATCGCCTTGCTCACTGTCACCTGCCTCGCACGATCGTTAACCTTGAACACTTAGAACCTAAAGTTCGAAGCTAAACATTACATCCTCGAGGGCTTCAGGTGCGAAGTCTGTGCATGCGATACTCCACACATGGCCGACAACTCCGCAGACCGGACTGCAGCGGCGCCCGGTGAGCCGACGCTCGAGGAGCAGATCGCGGCCTACCAGCGCGAGTTCCAGGACCTGGATCCTCAGGTCGAGAAGGTGGTGTCGGCGCTGTCCCGGCTCAACCGCCGGATGAACGTCGCCTACAGCCGCCAGACCGCGGATCTCGGCATCAGCAACGCGGAGTGGGAGGTCCTCAAGGCCTTGGTGCTCTCCGGCGCCCCCTACCGGATGGGGCCGGGCGAGCTGGCCAAGCGCCTGGGCCTCACGCCGGCCGCGATGACCCACCGCATCGACCGCATGGTCGCCGAGGGTCTGGTCACCCGGGAGCGCGACGAGTCCAACCGGGTCCGCGTCATCGTCGAGCTGACGCCGTTCGGCCGAGAGAAGTGGCTCGACGCCATGCGCCTGGCGAGCGTCTTCGAGGAGGACCTGCTCCAGGACCTCTCCTCCGGGGAACGCCACACCCTCGGCGAGCTCCTCACCCGCCTCCTCATCCGCGTCGAACACGCCCAGCCGGACGCCGGCGGCCGTCTGACCGACCTGGACTGACCTGGGCTGAGGGCGGCCAGACCCCCGCCTCGGACGTCACACCCGGGCGCCTTGACACGGCCCACTGCGATCCGTAAGGTTCTTCGAGTTGCCACCGAGCCGTCACGGTTCGCCGGCAACCGTTCGCCGCTCTCAGCGGCACCTCACACCCAGCACGATCACTCCTCGCGAGAACTATTTCGGCATGCCCGGAATGGAATTCGTGTGGACTCGAGGTATCCCCGCCGGACCCGAATGGGACCCGATTGGGCGCCACGGGAAAGATCCGCTAAGGTTTGAGACGTCGGAAGGGCCCAACAGCCCAGAAGACAAATCCCGCTGACTGGGAATCAGACGCCGAAAGGATCTGATAGAGTCGGAACCGCCGGAAAGGAAAGCGCGAAAGCGCCGGACTGGAAAGCGCCG
>NZ_JACADT010000009.1:0-31127 GCF_013421635.1 Streptomyces sp. UH6
GAGGCTCCTGCGGCCTGCTGTGGCCGTAGGGGTCCTGCGGACCCGGTGCGGCCGGCGGATGCATGGCGCCGTCGTAGAACGCCTCGCCGACCGGCTCCTGCGAGAGATCCTGCTCCCGACGGTCCGGCCCTTGAGAGGGGTCCCGGTCGTAGGGGCCCTGACCGTAGGCGTCCTGACCGTAGGCGTCCTGGTGGTACACGTCCGTGGGCGGATGCGGCGGCACCTGCCCGTGCTCGGTCGGCGGCACGCCGGGGTGGCCCGAGCCGCCCGCGGACCGGCCGCGGTCACCGTCGTACGGCGCGTTCATGGTTACCCCACCTCATGGTTTCCCGGGCCGACCGGCCACGACATCGCTCAACGGTCCACTTTCTCACCCGTGGCGGACGGGTCGGCGCTTTCGGCCGAGGTGTCCGGGCGCGGGTCACTCGCCTGCTCGGAGGCGTCCGGGCCGCCTTCGGCGCCGTCCCCGGGCTCGTCACCCGCGGCCGCCTCCGCATCGCCCTCGTCGCGCGCCGCGGCGCGCTTGCGCTGGGTGTACATACGGAAGCCTGCCAGGACCAGGATCAGCACGCCGCCTCCGATGACCAACATCACCGTGGCGGTCACCTCGGTCGCGCGGACGTCGAAGGCCACCGAGCGGCCGTAGGCGTGCCCGTCCTCCGTGTAGAGCTGGGCGACCACCGTGACGGGGCCGTTGGCGTTGGCCGAGGTGGTGAACTTCACCGAGTGGCTGTGCCCACCGGACACAGAGATCGGCTGTTCGTCGTACTTCTGCCCGTCGATCTCCAGACGGGAAGGGTTCGTGGAGGTCAGCCGGAGGACCAGACCCTCGACGCCCTGCACCAGGTTGTTCTGCACCGTCACCGGGATGGTGGCGCTGTGCCCGGAGAGCTTGGTCTCCGATTTGTCGATCAGCGACACCTGGTCGGCGAGGTCGTCGAGGTAGGCCTTCACATCGGCGCGGTAGTCGCCCGCCGCCCCGGCATGCCCCCGCCAGGAGACGGACATGGCGCGGTTCATGGCCCGGCCGAAGGGCGTGACGACCCGGTCCTCGTTGCTGAGGATCACCTTGAACCTGTCGAGCTTTGCCTGTGTCTCGGCGATCTGCTCGAAGGCGTCCCGGGGGAGCTCCTTCTTCCGCAGTGCCGACGGGTAGGCCGACTGCGGCGGCACGGTGGTGGAGGCCCGGGGATCCGGATCGTCCTCCACGGCCTCCGAGAGTGGCTGCGGGGTCGACCAGGACCCTTCCCGGAGGGCGGTCAGGGCCTCCGCCATCGCCTGTGCCTGGCTCGCGGACGGCATCCGCTGCGGGGCGACGACGATGCTGCGGTCCTTGTTGGTCTGCTGGGTGATCGCCACGCTCTGGGCGAGGAACTTCTGCACGGCCAGGGTGGAGTTCTCCGCCATGGTCAGGTCGCCCTCGAAGGCCGTCGACAGCCATGCGTCGGCCACCACCGCGGTGGTACCGCCACCGATGGGGCGGGCGGCCGAAGGGGTGTAGGAGAGGTCGTCCTTGAGGCTGTCGCTGCGTGCGATCACCTTGTCGGCGCCGGCGGAGGTGGCCACGTTCTTGATGGCGGGGTCCAGCGCACCGTCGACGGGCCAGGCGTACTCCGTGCTGGGCTCCACATGGAGGATGGTCCGCACGGTCTCGGCGGCCACGCCGGTGGCTTCCTTGAGGTGGTTCAGCGTGCCGCTGACATTCCGGCCGTTGTGCGCGACGGAGGCCAGGTCAGGGTCGCCGTAGGGCAGCGCGACGACCTCCTGGTCCTCGACCGCGGAGGAGAGCTTGGCCAGCCAGCGGTTGGCCTGGGTCTCGTGCTGCTGCGTGCCGGCCACCGTCCGGCCGTCCTCGGTCTTCACCCGGTAGGAGCCGTCCGCCATGGCGTCCACGGCGGCGAGCAGGTCCGGGTCGACCACCCAGGTGATGTCGAGCCGGTCACCCAGCGAGACCATGCGGTCCAGGCGGCCACCAGGCGCGATCTCGCGGGACAGCGAGTCGTTCAGGAACACCGGGGCCTGCTGCTCGTCGGTCTCCGCGGTCATCTGCACGGAGGAGATCAGCGGCCAGAGGAAGGTCGTACGGGTGCTGGTCCCCTTCTCCGGCTGCCAGGGCAGCACGGTCCGCTGGATGCCGAGCACCTGCTCGGCCCACGGCTGGTCGGCGGTGCGGCCCGAGACCGAGACGCCGAACTGGTACACCCCGGCACTTCCCAGGCCGAGCTCGTCGGCCGGGACGGTGATGGTGAAGGGCTGCGACACCTTCGGCTCGAGCCTGGCGAACTCGGCGGTGTGGTCGCCGCCGACCGCCTCGCCCTCCACGCCGTTCTGGAACGCGGTGCGCCGGGAGACGTCCTCGATCGACGAACGGGTCTGCAGCGACTCGCCCAGCCGCAGGTCGACCCGGGCTTCGGTGACGGCCTGCTTGCCCGTGTTGGTGACGGTGCCGGAGACGGTCAGCGTGTCGTCCTCGGTGACGACGCCCGGTGTCACCTTGTCCAGGGAGACGGAGACGGGCCCGGAGGCGTCCTGAGCGGCCTCCGCGGCCGCCGGTGTGGCCGTGGGGGCGGCTGCCGCCGGTCCGGCGGAGGGCAGCTGGAGGAAGCCGGCCAGCAGAGGCGCTCCGGCAAGCACTGCGCCGGTGCGCCGCAACCACCGGCGGCCAGGTGAGGAACTCATCCCCTGGAAGTCTGCCGCCTGGGCCACGCGCTCGTCCGTCCCTCGTCGTCGGTGGTGGTCTTCGGTACCGGATCTTCGGCCGCCGGTCGTACGGCGACCGGCCGCGGCTCGTTCCGCTCGCCGGCTCCTGTCCGAGTGTGCGTCCAGGCATGGTAACGAGGTGGGAGGAGAGGAAGTGCCACGGACCGCTGTGCAGGACCCCGGCGGAGCGCTGTGCGAGGCCCGGCCGGCTGTGCCGTCGGTCATACATGGCCCGGGAATCCACTGGCGAGCGCCCCGAGTGCCGGGCCACGTACTCTTTTCTGTTGTGCCGAACGCCAACGAAGACAAGTCCAGTGCCCTGAGCCAGGCCGAGAGCCTCGCGGTGAGCGAGCTGCTGAGCGTGGCCCCTGTCGCCGACGATCTAGGACACCGATTCCAGGAGGCGGGGTTCCGTCTCGCCCTGGTCGGCGGATCGGTACGGGACGCCCTCCTGGGCCGGCTGGGCAACGACCTGGACTTCACCACCGACGCCCGCCCCGAGGACGTGCTCAAGATCGTGCGGCCCTGGGCGGACGCCGTCTGGGAGGTGGGGATCGCCTTCGGCACCGTCGGCTGCCAGAAGGACGGGTACCAGATCGAGGTCACCACCTACCGTTCGGAGGCGTACGACCGCACCTCCCGGAAGCCCGAGGTGTCGTACGGCGACTCCATCGAGCAGGACTTGGTGCGGCGTGACTTCACGGTGAACGCCATGGCGCTCGCACTCCCCGAGAAGGAGTTCGTCGACCCCTACGGCGGCCGTGACGATCTGGCGCGCCGGGTGCTGCGCACGCCTGGAACTCCTGAGGAGTCCTTCTCGGACGACCCGCTGCGGATGATGCGCGCCGCTCGGTTCGCCGCACAGCTCGACTTCGAGGTGGACCCCGCGGTCGTCACCGCGATGGGCGACATGGCCGGACGGATCGAGATCGTCTCCGCCGAGCGGGTCAGGGACGAGCTGAACAAACTGATCCTTTCCCCGAACCCTCGCAAGGGCCTCACCCTGCTGACGGAGACCGGACTGGCCGACCACGTCCTGCCCGAGCTTCCGGCGCTGCGTCTTGAACGGGACGAGCACCACCGCCACAAGGACGTCTACGACCACACCCTGATCGTGCTGGAGCAGGCGATCGATCTGGAGGAGAACGGGCCCGATCTCGTCCTCCGTCTGGCGGCTCTGCTCCATGACATCGGCAAGCCGCGCACCCGCCGCTTCGAGCAGGACGGCAGGGTCTCCTTCCACCACCACGAGGTGGTCGGCGCCAAGATGACCAAGAAGCGGATGACGGCACTGAAGTACCCCAACGAGATGGTGCGGGATGTCTCCCGTCTCGTGGAGCTGCACCTGCGCTTCCACGGGTACGGCACGGGCGAGTGGACCGACTCCGCCGTCCGCCGCTATGTGCGGGACGCGGGGCCCCTCCTGGACCGCCTGCACAAACTGACCCGTTCCGACTGCACCACGCGGAACAAGCGGAAGGCTGCCGCTCTCTCCCGTGCCTATGACGGTCTGGAGGAGCGCATCGCCCAGCTCAAGGAGCAGGAGGAGCTGGACTCGATCCGCCCGGATCTGGACGGCAACCAGATCATGGAGATCCTCGGGGTCGGTCCCGGCCCGGTGATCGGTCAGGCCTACAAGGCCCTTCTGGAGCTCCGGCTGGAGAACGGCCCCATGGAGCACGACGCCGCGGTGGCCGCACTCAAGGAGTGGTGGAGCGGCCAGCGCTGACCCGAGGTGCCGACCCGGGATGTTTCACGTGAAACATCGGTGTGGTGCGAGGTGCCGTTGTGTCGATGGGCGATGTTTCACGTGAAACATCGCCCATCGAGTGTTCGGGGTGGTCACCCGCGCGCCTGCGTCGAAATGCGCCACAGGGTCACCGCGGTGATCCCGTACAGCGCCGCCACGGTGAGCACCAGCACCGGTGAGCGGCCGTCGGCGGGCAGCATCAGTGCCGCCACGCCGGCCGCTCCGACGAACGCCACATTGAACAGGACGTCGTAGACCGAGAAGACGCGGCCGCGGAACCGGTCCTCGGCGTGGGACTGCACCACCGTGTCGGTCGAGATCTTCGCCCCCTGGGTGACCACCCCCAGCAGGAAGGCGGCCGCCATGACCGGTGCCGGCGTGAACGGCAGCACCAGGGCCGGTGCGAGCACGGTGGCGCATGCGGTGCAGAGAGTCATCCAGCGCAGCGGCCCCAGGCGTCCGGCCGCGGAAGGGGTGATCACCGCGGCGACGAAGAAGCCGGCGCCCGATGCGGCCACCGCCACTCCGAGCAGCGCCAGGCCGTCCTGTGTTCCTCCGGATGCCGTGCCGGTGCTCCAGGCGTGGCGGCAGAGCATCAGGACCATCACCGTCTGGGCGCCGTAGCAGAAGCGCATCACCGTCATCGAGCCCAACGCCCAGGCGGCCTGACGCCTGCCGGGTTCCGTGAGGTGGTGCAGCCCTTCCGACAGGCCGCGAGCGGTGCCGGTGAGGGCCTGCCGAAGCCGGGGAGCGGGATCGCCGTCCCGGTCGGGTCCCAGGAGGTCGGGCGCCATCCGCAGGGACGCCAGCCCGGCGCAGAGATACAGGGCGGCGCCCAGGAGGACGACCACGGCGTCGGAGTCGGCACCGGTGAGCCTCACCACGAAGGCCAGGCCACCCCCCGCCGTGGCCGCGAGGGTGCCAGCCGTGGGGGTGAGGGAATTCGCGGTGACCAGCCGTCCGCCGTCGACCACCCGGGGCAGAGCCGCGGAGAGGCCGGCCAGGACGAAGCGGTTGACCGCGGTGACACAGAGGGCGGAGGCGTAGAAGAGCGGGCCCGGTGCCCCACCCAGCATCAGCACGGCGGTCAGCAGAGCGAGGAGTGCGCGCAGCAGACTGCCGTACAGCAGGATCTGCCGTCGGCTCCACCGGTCGAGCAGGACTCCGGCGAACGGCCCGATGAACGAGTACGGCAGGAGGAGCACAGCCATGGCCGAGGCGATTGCCGCGGCCGAGGTCTGCTGCTCCGGGGAGAAGACCACATAGGTGGCGAGTGCCACCTGATAGACGCCGTCCGCGCCCTGGGAGAGCAGCCGTACGCCGAGGAGGCGGCGGAAGTCACGCAGGCGCAGCAGGACGGACAGGTCGCGTACCGCAGACATGGGGCTCAGCCTCACATACCCGGTGCCCGGAACGGGGGGAGGGGCCCCGGGCGACATGCCCGGGGCCCCTCCGGGTCCCTGTGGTGCTCACACCGTGCAGCGGGTGGAGCAGGTGAGGCGGACGGACGTCAGCGCTCGATCTCGCCCGAGATGAACTTCTCGACGCTGGCACGGGCCTCGTCGTCGAAGTACTGGACCGGCGGGGACTTCATGAAGTAGCTGGAGGCGGAGAGGATCGGGCCGCCGATGCCGCGGTCCTTGGCGATCTTCGCCGCGCGCAGGGCGTCGATGATGACACCCGCCGAGTTCGGGGAGTCCCAGACCTCGAGCTTGTACTCCAGGTTCAGCGGAACGTCACCGAAGGCGCGGCCCTCGAGGCGGACGTACGCCCACTTGCGGTCGTCGAGCCAGGCCACGTAGTCGGAGGGGCCGATGTGGACGTTCTTCGAGCCGAGGTCCCGGTCCGGGATCTGCGAGGTGACGGCCTGCGTCTTGGAGATCTTCTTGGACTCCAGGCGCTCGCGCTCGAGCATGTTCTTGAAGTCCATGTTGCCGCCGACGTTCAGCTGCATCGTGCGGTCGAGCACGACACCGCGGTCCTCGAACAGCTTCGCCATCACGCGGTGGGTGATCGTGGCGCCCACCTGCGACTTGATGTCGTCACCGACGATCGGCACGCCGGCCTCGGTGAACTTGTCCGCCCACTCCTTGGTGCCCGCGATGAAGACCGGGAGCGCGTTGACGAAGGCGACCTTGGCGTCGATGGCGCACTGGGCGTAGAAGCGGGCGGCGTCCTCGGAGCCGACCGGCAGGTAGCAGACCAGGACGTCGACCTTCTGGTCCTTGAGGACCTGGACGACGTCGACCGGCTCGTCGGAGGACTCCTCGATGGTCTCGAGGTAGTACTTGCCGAGACCGTCGAGGGTGTGGCCCCGCTGGACGGTGACGCCGGTGCGCGGCACGTCGCAGATCTTGATGGTGTTGTTCTCGGAGGCGCCGATGGCGTCCGCGAGGTCGAGGCCGACCTTCTTCGCGTCGACGTCGAAGGCGGCGACGAACTCCACGTCACGGACGTGGTACTCGCCGAACTGGACGTGCATCAGGCCAGGCACCTTGGACGCCGGGTCGGCGTCCTTGTAGTACTCGACGCCCTGCACCAGCGAGGCGGCGCAGTTGCCCACGCCGACGATGGCTACGCGAACCGAACCCATTCCGGTGGCTCCCTGTGTGTACTCGGTGAAACCGTGCGGCTTCACGTGTTGTTGTCTTCGGGCGTCTCGGGCGGGGTGCCGTCCCCACGCCGGTTCTGGTCGCCCGTCGCTCCAGATGACGTGTCCTGCTGAGCGGAGTCCGAGGACGTCGACCGCTTCTGGTCCCGTCCGGCCCGCTCGCTCTCGATGAGCTCGTTCAGCCAGCGCACCTCGCGCTCCACGGACTCCATGCCGTGGCGCTGGAGCTCAAGGGTGTAGTCGTCCAGGCGCTCCCGCGTCCGTGCGAACGAGGCGCGCATCTTCTCCAGACGCTCCTCGAGCCGGCTGCGTCGGCCTTCCAGCACTCGCATGCGCACATCGCGGGAGGTCTGCCCGAAGAAGGCGAACCGAGCCGCGAAGGTCTCGTCCTCGTAGGAGTCGGGGCCGGTCTGCGAGAGCAGTTCCTCGAACCGCTCCTTACCTTCCGCGGTCAGCCGGTAGACGATCTTGGCGCGGCGCCCGGTGAGCGGGGCGGCCAGGGCATCCACAGGTTCTGCGGAGGGCTCCTCGATCAACCAGCCGTTTGCGACCAGCGTCTTGAGGCATGGGTAGAGGGTTCCGTAGCTGAAGGCGCGGAAGACACCCAGCGACGTGTTGAGCCGTTTGCGCAGCTCGTAGCCGTGCATCGGGGACTCGCGGAGCAGGCCGAGTACGGCGAACTCGAGGATGCCGGATCGCCGGCTCATCGTCGCCTCCTCTCTGCCGCGGGCTGTCGTGGGTCGACTTTATATTTCCCCGATGTATCGAGTCGATACATCCAGACGATAGGTCGGCTCCAGGCGGCGTACAAGAGGAGACTCGGTGAGCGGCGTCACATCATCGAATCGGGTGCATCGCTATGCGTCGTTCATGGTTGAGAACCCCATTTGCGCACGTTCGGCGATGCGTAGTCTGTGCGGCATGCATACCGCCGGGAACCAAGTGACGTCCGTGGAACGTCCACGTCCCAGGTGTAGTACGGCTGAGCGAATGACCATCGGCCGTACGTCGGGGGGACCGGAAACCAGCCGCTGTTTCCAGGCGCTCGTGTACGCGCCTGCCCGAGGAGTAATCGTTCGATGAGCGAGCACCGTCGCAAACCGCCACAGCCGCAGGGAGGCGGACGTGCCGCGGCCCGACGCGCCCAGTCCGGTTCGCCCTCCGGCCGCCGCGCGGCTCCGCGAGGAGCCACCGGCTCCCCGTCCGCGGGCTACCAGGGGCCGGGCGCGGAGGAGCGTCCGCAGGGAGGCCGTGCCGAGGCCCGCCGGGCCGCGCAACGGTCGGGTGGGGCCGGAGGAGGGCGTCGCAGAGCGGCCCCCGAGGGGCGGCGTGGCCGATCTGCCGCGTCCCGAGACCGGTTCATCGACTATCCGCGTGCCGGGAAGTACGGCGCCGCCCGATGGGTGCCGTCGTGGCGCCTGGTGACGGGCATGTTCGTCGGCTTCTTCGCCGGCCTCCTGCTGGTGGGCGGCGTGGGGTACGCCATGGTGGACATCCCGAAGGCCGACGAGGCGGCGACCGCGCAGAACAACGTCTTCTACTGGTCCGACGGCACCCAGATGGCGTCCACCGGCGGTAAGGCCAACCGTCAGATCGTGCCGCTGGACGAGATCCCGGACGAGCTGCAGAACGCGGTGATCGCCGCCGAGAACGCCTCCTTCTACGAGGACAAGGGCGTCGACCCGATGGGTATCGCCCGCGCGCTCTTCAACATGGCCAAGGGCGACGAGGTCCAGGGTGGATCGACGATCACCCAGCAGTTCGTGAAGAACACCTACCTGGACCAGAGTCAGACGCTGACGCGGAAGTTCAAGGAGCTGTTCATCTCCATAAAGGTCGGCGCGAAGATGGAGAAGGAAGAAATCCTCGCCGGCTACCTGAACACCGCTTACTACGGACGGGACGCCTACGGCGTCCAGGCCGCCGCCCAGGCCTACTTCGGCAAGGACTCGAAGAAGCTCACGGCGGAGGAGAGCGTCTTCCTGGCCTCGGTCCTCAAGGGTCCCAACCTCTACAACCCCGACGGCGGCGTCGGCTCCAGCGCGACACCGAAGGCGAACACCGAGCGGGCCGAGAAGCGCTGGGACTGGATCCTGGACCGCATGGTCGAGGTCGACCGGATGCCGCAGTCCGAGCGCAGCAAGATCACGGACTTCCCCAAGCTCAAGAAGCAGAAGTCCAAGCTCGCCGGCCAGACCGGCTACCTGATCGACATCGCCAAGAGCTATGTCGCGAAGACGGCCGACATCTCCACCGACGAGCTGGAGAAGGGTGGCTACCGGATCTACACCACCTTCGACAAGGACCGGGTGCACGAGCTGGAGGAGGCCGTCCAGAAGACGCGTGACGACCTCCTCGACGAGAAGAAGCGCCCCGACACCGACACCCACGTGCAGTTCGGTGCAGCGTCCATTGATCCCGACTCGGGAGCCATCGTGGCCGCCTACGGTGGCGACGGGTACGACAAGGGGCACTACACCAACAACGCGGACACCATGGGTGTACCGGTCGGATCGACGTGGAAGCCGTTCGTGCTGGCGTCCGCCATGGAGTACGGCACCGTCCACACCGACGGTCAGCCCCTCTCGCCGCAGAGCCTCTACCAGGGCAACGACCTCACGGTGATCAATGACCAGAACGGCGAGCCCATCAAGAACAACAAGGGCCTCCCGTTCCGGCAGAAGAACGAGGGCACCCAGGCCTGGGGGCTGATCACGCTCGACAAGGCCATGGAACAGTCGGTCAACGTTCCGTTCGTCCAGCTGGGCATCGACGTGGGGCTCGACAACACCCGCAAGACCGCGATGGACCTGGGCATCCTGGAGGACAGCTTCGACTCCGGGAACATGAACAACGCCTCGTTCTCCCTGGGCACCTCGACCCCCAGCGCGATCCGGATGGCTGACGCCTACGCGGGCTTCGCCTCGTCCGGTACGCATTACGAGCCGTACTCGGTGACCAAGGTCATCGACGCGCAGAAGGACGTGGAGCTCCCCGGCTTCGAGGAGCCCGAGAAGGAAGAGGCACTCGAGCCCGCGGTCGCCGACAACGTGACCAAGGTGCTGGAGAACGTGGTCCAGAACGGCACGGCCAAGGCGCTCGCCGACCTGCCCTTCCCGAACGCCGGCAAGACCGGTACGACCGACGAGAACAAGTCCGCCTGGTACGTCGGGTACACCTCGGAGCTCTCCACCGCGGTGGCGATGTTCCGGACCAACCCGAAGGACAAGGAACTGCTGTCCATGAAGGGCGTCGGTGACCTGCCCTCCATCCACGGTGGTGACATCCCCGCCGACGTGTGGAAGGAGTACATGTCGGTGGCCATGCAGGACAAGGACTACAAGCCGCAGCCCTTCCCGGCGCCCGCGCCTCTCGGCACGGTCTACAACCCGTCCCCGAGCCCGGAGCCGAGCGCTTCGGAGACCGAGAGCGAAGAGGACGAGGAGAAGGACGACAAGCCCACGCCGAGCAAGCCGGTGGATCCGCCCTCGAACTGTGAGCCCTTCGACTTCGAGTGCATGACCAACGGCGGAAACACCGACGGTCAGACCACCGACGGCGGAACCCTCGGTGAGACGGACTCCGGAGGTACGACCGGCAGTACGGACGGTGGTGGAAGCGGTGGTGAGGAAGACAGCGGCACCATCACGGAAGGCACGGTCTTCGGCAACACCAACACCGGTGGCGGGAACGGCAGAGGCGGAACAACCGGATAGCTCCGGAATCGGCCGTCACGTCCGTTTCACGTGAAACATGGGGCCGCCGCACCTTCGGGTGCGGCGGCCCTCGCCCGTTTCGGACGCCGGTACGGCAGGATGTGCGCCATGCCGAGCGCAGAGACGACGCACCAGAGCACCCCCGAGCCCCCCGAGCCCGGGACCGGAGCCACCGTGGCGCAGGTCCGAGTGGAGCCGGTGTCCCCCACGCACGAGGATCCGGTGGCCGTGACGGGCAGCGAGTTCCTGGGCGGTCCCTCGGGGCGGCACCTGCTGACCGGCGCGTCCTGGTGGTCGCCCGTCCGCGTGGTGGTGCTCGTGGCGATGGCTCTCTTCGCCCTGGGACTGATCCAGAAGGCTCCCTGCTACAACGGGGGCTGGTTCTACGGCGCGGGCGCCCAGTACACCCATGCCTGCTACTCCGACATTCCGCACCTCTATCACGCGCGCGGCTTCGCGGAAGGTCTGGTGCCGTACTTCGACCGGCTGCCGGGGGACATGGATTACCTCGAATACCCGGTGCTCACCGGCGTGTTCATGGAGGTCGCCTCCTGGCTGACCCCTGACGGCGGAAGCTTCCAGGACCAGAGCCAGAACTACTGGATGGTCAACGCCGGCATGCTGATGGTCTGCGCCGCGGTGATCGCCGTCTGCGCCGCGCGGACCCACGCCCGGCGGCCATGGGACGGCCTGCTGGTCGCCCTGGCACCGGCCTACGCGCTGACCGCCACCATCAACTGGGATCTCCTGGCCGTCGCCCTGACGGCCGGCGCGATGCTGATGTGGGCGCGCTCCCGTCCGCTGGCCTTCGGTGTCCTGCTCGGTCTGGCCACGGCCGCCAAGCTGTATCCGGTGTTCCTCCTGGCGCCACTGCTGGCGCTCTGCTGGCGCTCGGGACGCTTGCGGGAGTACGCGACCGCCGTGGCGGGGGCCGTGGGCGCCTGGCTGGTGGTGAACGTACCGGTGATGCTCTTCGCCTTCGAGGGCTGGTCCAAGTTCTACCGCTTCAGTCAGGAGCGGTCGGTCGACTTCGGCTCCTTCTGGCTGATCCTCGACCAGCGCACCGACCTGGACCTCTCCCCTGCCGTGGTGAACCCCCTTGCGCTGGTGCTCACCCTGATGGCGGTGGCCGGTGTGATGGCCCTGTGCCTCTCCGCGCGCCGGCGGCCGCGGTTCGCCCAGGTGGCCTTCCTGGTGGTCGCGGCCTTCATCCTCACCAACAAGGTCTACTCCCCCCAGTACGTCCTCTGGCTGGTGCCGCTGGCCGCCCTGGCGCGGCCGAGGTGGCGTGACTTCCTGATCTGGCAGGCCTGCGAGGTCATGTACTTCCTGGGCATCTGGATGTACCTGGCGCAGACCAGCGGCGGCGACGGCGCCAAGGGCCTCCCCCTGCAGGGGTATCAGTTCGCGATCCTCCTGCACCTGGTGGGGACGCTGTTCCTCTGCGCCGTGATCGTCCGTGACATCGTCCGGCCGGAGGGCGACGTGGTGCGGCGGTCGGGCGAGGACGATCCCTCGGGCGGCGTGCTCGACGGAGCGCCGGACGTTTCCCGCCGTGCGGCCGGAGACGACTTTTCCCCTGGGGGGAGCCCCGAGGACGCCGAGCGCTCCGACGACGCAGGCTCCCCGGCGGACGAGTCCGACGACGACCCGTGGAAGTACCGCGGCGGCTCCCTCCGCAAGGAGAAAGCCGCCGGGAACAAGGACGGGAACGGGTAGAACGGCTCAGTTGTCGACGAGCCGGTCGAACTGCGTCGTGGTGTGACGCAGGTGCGCGACCAGCTCGTCGCCCACGGTGGGCTCCGGTGCGTCCGCCGGGACGAACAGGATCGAGACCTGCATGTGCGGAGGCTCGGCGAACCACCGCTGCTTGCCCCCCCAGACGAAGGGCGACAGGTTCCGGTTGACGGTGGCCAGACCGGCCCGGGCCACGCCCTTGGCCCGCGGCATCACGCCGTGCAGCGCCTTGGGCGCCTCCAGGCCGACACCGTGCGAGGTGCCGCCCGCGACGACGACCAGGTAGCCGTCCGAGGCCACCTTCTGCTGGCGGTAGCCGAACCGGTCGCCCTTGGAGACTCGCGTGACGTCCAGTACGGCGCCGCGGTACTCGGTCGCCTCGTGGTCGCCCAGCCACAGCCGGGTGCCGATCCGCGCCCGGAAGCGGGTCTGCGGGAACTGCTGTTGCAGCCGCGCCAGTTCGTCGGCCTTGAGGTGGCTGACGAACATGGTGTGCAGCGGGAGCCGGGCGGCCCGCAGACGGTCCATCCATCCGATGACCTCCTCGACGGCGTCCGAGCCGTCGGTGCGGTCCAGGGGCAGGTGGAGGGCGAAGCCCTCCAGACGGACGTTCTCTATGGCGGTGTGCAGCTGCGGGAGATCGGCCTCGCTGACGCCGTGGCGCTTCATCGAGGACATCACCTCGATGACCACACGCGCCCCCACCAGGCCGTAGACCCCGTCGACCGACGAGACCGACCGGATGACCCGGTCCGGCAGCGGCACCGGCTCCTCGCCGCGCCGGAAGGGCGTCAGGACCAGCAGGTCGCCCCCGAACCAGTCCTTGAGCTTGGCGGCCTCGTAGGTGGTGCCGGTGGCGAGGATGTCGGAGCCCAGTCGGGTCGCCTCCTCGGCCAGCCGCTCGTGACCGAAGCCGTAGCCGTTGCCCTTGCAGACCGGGACCAGGCCGGGGAACGAATCCTGCACGTGCTTGTGATGTGCCCGCCAGCGCGCGGTGTCGACGTAGAGCGTGAGCGCCATGGCCGGTCCGGACCCTTCTCGTGGCTGCGGATATGAGGTGTAGAGGTGGCTGTGCCGCCGTGCGGCGGCCTCAGCTGACTATGGAAGCAAACACCGTGGTGGTCAGCGGCGCGACATGTAGATGTCGAGAGCCTTGTGGAGCAGCTTGTTGAGCGGGAAGTCCCACTCGCCCAGGTACTCCGCCGCCTGGCCGCCGGTGCCCACCTTGAACTGGATGAGACCGAAGAGGTGGTCCGACTCGTCGAGCGAGTCGGAGATGCCCCGCAGGTCGTAGACGGTGGCGCCCAGCGCGTAGGCGTCCCGGAGCATCCGCCACTGCATGGCGTTGGAGGGACGGAACTCGCGGCCGGCGTTGTCGGACGCGCCGTAGGAGTACCAGACGTGCCCGCCGACGATCAGCATGGTCGCCGCGGACAGGTTCACGCCGTCCTTGCGGGCGAAGTACAGCCGCATGCGGTTGGGGTCCTCGGCGTTGAGCGCCGTCCACATGCGCTGGAAGTAGGAGAGCGGACGGGGCCGGAAACGGTCGCGGACCGCGGTGATCTCGTAGAGGCGCTGCCACTCCTCGAGGTCCTGGTAGCTCCCCTGGACGACCTCGACGCCGGCCTTCTCGGCCTTCTTGATGTTGCGACGCCACAGCTGGTTGAAGTTCTTGTGCACGTCGTCGAGCGAGCGGTTCGCCAGCGGAACCTGGAAGACGTAGCGGGGCTGGACGTCGCCGAAACCGGCACCGCCGTCCTCACCCTGCTGCCATCCCATCCGGCGCAGCTTGTCGGCGACCTCGAAGGCGCGCGGCTCGATGAAGTCCGGCTCGATGTCGCGCAGCCGCTTCACGTCCGTGTCCTGGATGCCCTTCTTGATGGAAGGGGCGTCCCAGCGGCGGATGATCACCGGCGGGCCCATCTTCACCGAGAAGGCGCCCTGCTCCTTCAGGTGGGCCAGCATGGGCTCCAGCCAGTCGTTCAGGTTGGGCGCGTACCAGTTGATGACCGGACCTTCGGGCAGGTAGGCCAGGTAACGCTTGATCTTGGGAAGCTGCCGGTACAGCACCAGGCCCGCGCCGACCAGTTCACCGCTGCGGTCGTCGAACCAGCCCAGGCTTTCCGAGCGCCACTCGGCCTTCACATCCGCCCACGCCGGTACCTGCATGTGGCTCGCCGAGGGCAGGCTCTGGATGTAGGCCAGATGCTGTTCTCGGCTGATCGTCCTCAGGGTCAGGCTCATTCGGGGCGCTCCTCGGCTGGCGTGTCCCCACATGTAGGGGCTCCGGCTCTCGCGCCGAAGCCTACTGTGCCTGCCGAACGTACTGGCGGTCACGTACGGGGTCCGCCCCGGTCCGGGGACCGGCGGGGCCGGTGCGGACCGGGGCGGACAGGGGGACGGGGATAACGGGGAAAGGGGAAGGAGGACCCCGATGGATCTCGATGGTCCGTGCCGCCGGGACGACGGCGTCGGCGGTGGGGCTACGACACCACCCCGCCGAAGAGACCTCCGTGGGACATGCCCAGGAAGAATCCGAGTGCGCAGGCGCCCAGGCCGATGATCAGCCCGAACCGCTCGCGGGTGGTCGCCGAGATGAACTGGCCGAAGCCTCCCGTGAGGATGCCGACCAGGCCGGCCCATGAAGTGATCAGGTGCAGGTTGTGGAAACCGGCCGTCACCAGGGCCAGCACACCGAGCACCAGCGTCACGCCGAGCAGGGCGTTCACCTTGGGGTGGGGCTTGTGGTCGGTGGCGAAGAGGGACCCGTGAATGGTGGGCCGCGGCTGCGAACGCGTTGTCTGTGCCATGAGCACCTCCCGACGGAAGCGGCGCATCCTAGTCGGCGAGTACCCGATATGTGCCGGATCGACGCTGCTCGCGCACGGATTTCAGCCGGAAGCCGGTGTGCGGGTAGTCTGTACCGTCTGCACCGGTGTCTGCCCATGTCACGAAGGCTTCCGCCTCGCGTGTCAGTGGGTCCCGATACCGTTGCTCATGCAACACCACGCATACAACCCTCCTGCCACGGATCGACCGTGGCCGCTGAGTCCAAAGGAGGTGGGTTCCACATGCGTCACTACGAGGTGATGGTCATCCTCGACCCCGATCTGGAGGAGCGCGCTGTCGCCCCCCTGATCGAGAACTTCCTCTCCGTCGTCCGTGAGGGCAACGGCAAGGTCGAGAAGGTCGACACCTGGGGCCGTCGTCGTCTCTCGTACGAGATCAAGAAGAAGCCCGAGGGCATCTACTCGGTCATCGACCTGCAGGCCGAGCCTGCGGTCGTCAAGGAGCTCGACCGCCAGATGAACCTGAACGAGTCGGTCCTCCGGACCAAGGTCCTCCGTCCCGAGATGCACTGAGCCTGCGGGCTCGGTCATTCCCGGGAATCGAGTAGCACCACCAGCAGCCAGCAGCAAACCCGCTGAGAGGTTCCCCCATGGCAGGCGAGACCGTCATCACGGTCGTCGGCAATCTGGTCGACGACCCCGAGCTCCGCTTCACGCCGTCCGGTGCGCCGGTCGCGAACTTCCGTGTCGCGTCCACCCCCCGCACCTTCGACCGGCAGACCAATGAGTGGAAGGACGGCGAGAGCCTGTTCCTGAGCTGCTCGGTCTGGCGGCAGACGGCGGAGAACGTCGCGGAGTCCCTGACGAAGGGCATGCGCGTGGTCGTCCAGGGCCGGCTGAAGCAGCGGTCCTACGACGACAACCAGGGCGTCAGGCGGACGGTCTACGAGCTGGACGTCGAGGAAGTCGGCCCCAGCCTGCGGAACGCCACGGCGAAGGTCACCAAGACCTCCGGCGGCGGTGCCCGCGGCGGCCAGGGCGGTTACGGCGGCGGCAACCAGGGCGGCGGCAACCAGGGTGGCGGCGGCTGGGGCGGAGGCCCCGGCGGCGGTCAGCAGGGCGGTGGCTCCCAGCCCGACCCGTGGGCGACCGGCGGTGCTCCCGCAGGTGGCCAGGGCGGCGGCGGTTGGGGCGGCGGCTCCGGCTCCGGCGGTGGCTACTCGGACGAGCCCCCCTTCTAGGGCGGACTCGTCACCCACACTTCTTGATCACACAGGAGAATCACCATGGCGAAGCCGCCTGTGCGCAAGCCGAAGAAGAAGGTCTGCGCGTTCTGCAAGGACAAGGTCCAGTACGTGGACTACAAGGACACGAACATGCTGCGGAAGTTCATTTCCGACCGTGGCAAGATCCGTGCCCGCCGCGTGACCGGCAACTGCACCCAGCACCAGCGTGACGTCGCCACGGCTGTGAAGAACAGCCGTGAGATGGCGCTGCTGCCCTACACGTCCACCGCGCGATAAGGGAAGGGTGACCGAACAATGAAGATCATCCTCACCCACGAGGTCTCCGGCCTCGGCGCTGCCGGCGACGTCGTCGACGTCAAGGACGGCTACGCTCGCAACTACCTGATCCCGCGGAAGTTCGCTATCCGCTGGACCAAGGGTGGCGAGAAGGACGTGGCGCAGATCCGCCGCGCCCGCAAGATCCACGAGATCCAGACCATCGAGCAGGCCAACGCCGTCAAGGCGCAGCTCGAGGGCACCAAGGTCCGTCTGGCCGTTCGCTCCGGCGACGCCGGTCGTCTCTTCGGCTCCGTCACCCCGGCCGACATCGCTTCCGCGATCAAGGCTTCCGGTGGCCCCGAGGTCGACAAGCGCCGCATCGAGCTGGGCGCCCCGATCAAGACCCTGGGCTCGCACGAGACCTCGGTGCGTCTGCACCCCGAGGTCGCTGCCAAGGTCAGCGTCGAGGTCGTCTCCGCCTGAGCCTCGGCTCGGGACTGAGCTGACGCTCACGACCACCGAGAAGGGCCGCACCCCGTAGGGTGCGGCCCTTCTTGTCATCCTGTTCGGTGCCGCTGTGCTGTTTCACGTGAAACGACGGCGGGTCTCCCCTCCCGTGAGGTTCTCCGTCCAAGGGGACGCCGGCCGCCGTCAGCGGGTCGCGCCGGTAACGACCCACCGTCCGGACCGGGCGCGCCACCAGAGGGTCAGGAGGCGCACGGCCATCATCAGGGTCATTGCTCCCCAGAGCGCGGTAAGACCGCCGCCCATGACGGGCACCAGGAGTGCGGCCGGCGTGAAGACGACGAGCGTGGCGAGCATGGCCCAGGCCAGATAGGGGCCGTCACCCGCGCCCATGAGCACGCCGTCCAGTACGAAGACGACCCCGCAGAGCGGCTGGCCCAGTGCGATGACGATCAGAGCCGGGAACGCCGCGTCATGGACCGTGGTGTCGCCGGTGAACAACGGCAACAGAAGGGGCCGGGCCAGCACCACCAGAAGTCCGAGGGCGATGCCCGCGGCGATGCCCCACTCGACCATGCGGCGGCAGACTTCGCGGGCCTTCTGAGCATCTCCGGCCCCGAGGTAGCGCCCGATGATGGCCTGGCCGGCGATGGCGATGGCGTCCAGGGCGAAGGCCAGCAGGCTCCAGAGGGAGAGGACGATCTGGTGGGCCGCCACATCGGCGTCGCCCAGCCGGGCCGCGACCGCAGTGGCGATCATCAGAATGGCCCGCAGGGAGAGGGTGCGGACCAGCAGGGGGACGCCGGCTTGGGCGGATGCCCGGATTCCTGCCGCATCCGGACGCAGTGACGCCCCGTGGCGCCGGGCCCCTCGCACGACCACGACCAGGTAGACGGCCGCCATGCCGCACTGGGCGATCACCGTGCCCCAGGCGGAACCCGCGATCCCCATGCCGGCGCCGTAGACCAGCACCACATTGAGGACCGCGTTGGCCACGAATCCGGCGACGGCCACCCGCAAGGGAGTCTTGGTGTCCTGCAGCCCCCGCAGCACACCGGTCGCGGCCAAGACGATCAGCATCGGGGGTATGCCGAGCGAGGAGATCCGCAGATAGGTGACGGCGTACGGGGCCGCGGTGTCGGAGGCGCCGAACAGCCCGACCAGGTCCGGAGCGGTGGGCAGTACGACAGCGATCACCGCGCAGCCCAGGAGCAGTGCCAGCCAGATGCCGTCCATGCCCTGACGGATGGCGGCGCCGAGATCACCGGCACCGACCCGCCGGGCAACGGCGGCGGTGGTCGCATAGGCGAGAAAGACGAAGACGCTGACCGCAGTTGTCAGCAGAGCGGACGCCACGCCGAGACCGGCCAGCTGTGCGGTGCCCAAATGCCCGACGATGGCGCTGTCCGCGAGGATGAAGAGGGGCTCGGCGACCAAGGCCCCGAAGGCCGGGAGGGCCAGCGCGATGATCTCGCGGTCGTGTCGGCGGCGGCCCGTCCGACCGATAGCGGAAGCCTGTGTCATAAGCACCAATCTAATCTTCCACAGGTAAGAGGCGCAACGCAGTTACAGCACTTACTTTGCCAGGGTCGACGTGGCCTCTCGCACAGCGTTCCGGTAGATCTTGGCCGGGCGGCCGATTTTTTTCTTCTGCACAACCCGTGGACCGCGTTAGTACAGGTCAGCGCGATGGTGGCAGGAATCCTGCGGGCTTGTTCACAGCGCTGTCCACCGACTCGTGCACAGGATTCGCGGGGTTGTCCACAGCATACGGCCGGTCTTCCACATGGCCTGTGGATAACCAGATTGGCTGAGGGTGGCTACGGGCTTAGCGTGGTGCGGTGCTCGCCCCCCGCGCCGGGTGGAAAAACCCCCACGTAACCGGCACATCCCCAGGGTAGGCGGGCAGCTCGATCTGTCAGAGCCGTGCCGTACAACTGGTAGGCACGGCGAGGTCCGCGCGGCGGACGGGAGGAGGGTCGCTCGGTGAGCATTTCCGAGCCCTTGGACGACCCCTGGGCCGAGAGCGGTCCCAGTGATCGTCTGCCCGCGTCGCGCCGCCGTGAGGACTCCGGGCCGGGCCGCTCCGGCGGTCGGGGCGACCGTTCCGGGGACGGAAGGTGGGCCGATCAGGAGGTCTCCCCCTTCGAACGGGTGCCGCCGCAGGACCTCGACGCCGAACAGTCCGTGCTCGGCGGCATGCTGCTGTCCAAGGACGCCATCGCCGACGTGGTGGAGGTCCTCAAGGGCCACGACTTCTACAAGCCGGCCCATGAGCTGATCTACCAGGCCATTCTGGACGTCTACGCCAAGGGCGAGCCGGCCGACCCGATTACCATCGCCGCGGAGCTCACCAAGCGCGGCGAGATCAACAAGGTGGGCGGCGCCGCCTACCTGCACACCCTGGTCCAGACGGTTCCCACCGCGGCCAACGCCGAGTACTACGCGGAGATCGTCCACGAACGGGCCGTGCTGCGCCGCCTGGTGGAGGCCGGGACCCGGATCACCCAGATGGGATATGCGGCGGACGACGACGTCGACGAGATCGTCAACCGCGCCCAGGCCGAGATCTACGCCGTCACCGAGCAGCGCACCAGCGAGGACTACCTTCCGCTGGGCGACATCATGGAGGGCGCGCTCGACGAGATCGAGGCGATCGGCTCCCGCAGTGGGGAGATGACCGGTGTTCCCACCGGTTTCACCGACTTCGACGCCCTCACCAACGGTCTGCACCCCGGTCAGATGGTCGTCATCGCGGCCCGTCCGGCCATGGGCAAGTCGACGCTGGCGCTGGACTTCGCCCGTGCGGCGTCGATCAAGCACCAGCTGCCCAGCGTCATCTTCTCCCTGGAGATGGGCCGCAACGAGATCGCCATGCGTCTGCTCTCCGCGGAGGCGCGGGTGGCCCTGCACCACATGCGGTCCGGCACCATGACCGACGACGACTGGACGCGCCTGGCGCGCAGGATGCCCGACGTCTCCGCCGCCCCGCTCTACATCGACGACTCCCCGAACCTGTCGATGATGGAGATCAGGGCCAAGTGCCGCCGGCTGAAGCAGCGCAACGACCTCAAGCTGGTCGTCATCGACTACCTCCAGCTGATGCAGTCCGGCGGATCCAAGCGCGCCGAGAGCCGCCAGCAGGAGGTCTCGGACATGTCCCGTAACCTCAAGCTGCTGGCCAAGGAGCTGGAGATCCCGGTGATCGCGCTCTCCCAGCTGAACCGAGGCCCCGAGCAGCGGACCGACAAGAAGCCGATGGTCTCCGACCTGCGCGAGTCCGGATCGATCGAGCAGGACGCCGACATGGTCATCCTCCTGCACCGCGAGGACGCCTACGAGAAGGAGTCCCCGCGCGCGGGCGAGGCCGACCTGATCGTGGCCAAGCACCGTAACGGTCCGACGGCCACCATCACCGTGGCCTTCCAGGGCCACTACTCGCGCTTCGTGGACATGGCCCAGAGCTGACGCTGCTCAGCGCCTCGTCGCGTACCTGCTCAGGACCACGCCGTCGGGAAGCGTCCGCGTCTCCACCAGGTTCAGGTTCACCCAGCTGTCCACCGCGGCGAAGAAGGGCGTGCCGCCGCCCACCAGGATCGGATGGGTGGCGATCACGTATTCGTCGATCAGCCCGGCACGCATGGCCGCCCCGGCGAGCGTCGCGCCGCCGATGCTCATCGGGCCGCCGTCCTCGGCCTTGAGCCGGGTGATCTCGGCGATCGCGTCGCCGGGGACCAGGCGGGCGTTCCAGCCGACCTCGTCGATCGTCGAGGAGAACACCACCTTCGGCGTGTCCCGCCAGTTCCGCGCGAACTCGATCTGCGCCGGGGTGGCGCCGGGCTGCTGGTCGCCGGTCGGCCAGTAGGAGCTCATCGCCTCCCACAGCTTGCGCCCGTAGAGGGACAGAACGGTCGCAAGCTCGTGGTCGAGCCACCACTGGAACAGCTCGTGGCTCGGGGGTCCGCTCCAGCCGATGTCGTCGCCGGCCGCGGCGACGTAGCCGTCCAGGGTCAGGTTCATGCCGTAGACCAGTTTCCGCATGGCCCAGCCTTCCGTCCGTGGGTGTCCGGTGTGGAGACCAGCGTGGCCCGGGAACCTCATCGGCGCGCGATCCGGCTCGCCCGGGCCCCGCGTGCGTCCGCGGGGAGTCCGCGGACGCGAAGGCGTCAGAACCAGTGCAGGCAGTGCGGGGGACGCTCCGCGCGGAAGAGCGCGTCCGCGACGGCGGCCGCGCCCGGGCGGTGGGCCCGGATGTGTCCCGCCCGCACCAGGGTGCTCACCGAGGTGCCGCCGAGGTAGACGGCGCCCAGGTCCTGCACGTCCAGTGACAGGTCGGGTTCGCGGTCGGTCGGGACGCACTCCGCCTTCCCGTCCCGGACGGTCAGCAGGTGGCGTCCCCGCTCGCCGAGGAACGGGTCGTCGACGTCGAGGACCAGCTGGCCGTCGGTGAACCAGCCGCGGGAGGTCAGCGCCCGGGGGACGTCCAGCAGGCGCACCCAGAGCCAGTCGGTGACGTGGCCGACCTCGGCGGCGCGGAGGTCGGTGAGCTGCCAGGGCAGCGGGTGCCCGGGCGGGACGTGCTTGAACACGGCCTTCTCCACCAGGTCGTGGCCGAGGACGAAGCCGGCCAGGTCCGTGAAGACCGCGTCGTCGGCGGCGACGGTCTCGTCGACCGTCAGGACCTGGTCCGTGAGCGAGTAGCTGGCGTAGCCGTCCGGTATGCCGTCGGCGTCCCGGTGGACGGCGACGTACCGGGGCGCCTCGGAGACGGGAGGCTGCCCCGCACCCCGTTCCCACCAGCGGTGGGGCCGGGAGAGGGCGCCGGGCTGCGTGCGGCGGTACCGGTCGTAGACCTCTTCCAGGAGCTCTCCGCACCTGGAGCGGCGCAGCACCTCCACGGAGCCCGGCCCGGTGTTCGCGCCGGGGCCCGGTCCGGCGTTGGCTCCGGGGCCCGTCCCGCGTGCCCGGGAGAGCGCCCAGGCTGCCTGGTGGCGCGGCACCGTCAGCCGCTGCGTGTAGGTGGCCGGCCCGTAGCCGAACCTGCCGTAGATCGGGGCCTCCGAGGCCAGCAGGACGGCGAGGACCTCCCCCCGGGCCTTCAGGTCGGTGAGCTGCCGCCGCATCATCGCGGTGAGCACACCCTGGCGGCGGTGGGTGGGCAGGACGCCGACCGCGGTCACCCCGGGGGCCGGTACGAGGACCTCGCCGGGCAGCGTGAGCTCGAAGGAGTACGCGCCCGCGGTGCCGATCGGGCGTCCGTCGTCCGTCTCGGCGATCAGGCCGCGGTCCATCTCGAACGCCGACCACCAGGCGCCCCTGCCGTCGGCCGGGGTGTCCGGGACGATCCCGAAAGCGACGTGGAGGGTGTCGACGAAGACGTCGAGGTCCTGGTCGGTCGTGGAACGGATCTCCATCGCTGGTGGTGCCTCCCCGGGATACCGGCACCACGACCGTGGCGCCCGCCACAGTGCAGTACCGGCACCACGCCCGAGTCAAACGAATTTCGGCTGCCGCCCGGCCGTCGCCCCGTGGCCCGCCGCTCGTGCCCCCATCGGAGTTCCTGCGGCGCATGGCGCGACGGCTCGCGGTGGTCGCCGCCCGGGCGCGGGCGGTGCACCTGGCCTCCCGGGCACCGCTCGGAGCGCCGCGAATCGGGTCGCCACCGCCCGAATCCGTCTGATCCACTGAGTGCCATGACGACACCTCAGGAAGAGCACGCCCTGCTCCCCGCCACCCGTCGCGCGCTGCTGCACCGGATCGCCGTCGCACAGGCCGAGGGCCGGGCCCCGTCGCTGACCGCCGCGGTCGTGAGGGGCGGGGAGCTCGTGTGGACCGGGTCGCGGACCTCGGTGAACGGGCACGCGCCCGACGGCGACGTCCAGTACCGGATCGGCTCGATCACCAAGACCTTCACCGCTGTCCTCGTGCTGCGGCTGCGCGACGAGGGACGCATCTCGCTCGAGGACCCTCTGGAGAAGCACCTCCCGGGCACCTCGGCGGGTGGGGCCACCATCGCCCAGCTGCTCGCCCACACCGCGGGCCTGGCCGCCGAGTCACCCGGTCCCTGGTGGGAGCGGACGCCCGGATCGCTGCGTCCCGAACTGACCGACGTCCTCGGCGACGACCCGCTGCTGCACCCGGGCGGACGCCGGTTCCACTACTCCAACCCCGGTTACACGCTGCTGGGCGCTCTGGTGGAGGAGCTGCGGCAGGAGCCCTGGGAACGGGTCCTGCGCCGCGAGGTGCTGGAACCGCTCGGGCTCCACCGCACCGGCTCGGACCCGGTGGCCCCGCACGCGGGCGGCTGGGCCGTCCATCCGTGGGCCGACGTGCTGCTCCCCGAACCGGTCGAGGACCTGGGCCGGATGGCGCCCGCCGGGCAGCTGTGGTCGACCACCGAGGACCTGGCGCGCTTCGCCGTCTTCCTGGCCCGTGGCGACGACCGGGTGCTGAGCGCGTCCTCCGTCGCGGAGATGCGTACCCCCGCGGCGCCGCCCGAGCCGGGCGACCTGGCGGCCGGGTCCGGCTACGGGCTGGGGATGCAGGTCCAGCAGTGGGGTGGGCGCAGGCTGGTCGGACACTCCGGCTCGCTTCCCGGCTACCTGGCCAACCTGTCCATCGCCGTCGAGGACGACGTGGCCTCGGTGGTGCTGGTCAACTGCACCTCCGGTCTCTCCATCTCCACGGTGGGAGCCGACCTGGTGCGCATCGTCGCGGAGGCGGAGCCGCGGATCCCCGAGCCCTGGCGGCCCCTGCCGGAGGTCGACCCGGACGTGCTGTCACTCACCGGACCTTGGTACTGGGGCACCTCGCCCTTCGTGCTGCGCATGACGGCCGACGGCGGGGTCTCCCTCGACCCGATGGGCGCCCCTGGCCGGCGGTCCCGGTTCCGGGCCGCCGGGGACGGCTCCTGGATCGGCCTGGAGGGCTACTACGCGGGGGAGACCCTGCGTGCGGTCCGTGCGCCGGACGGCACCGTGACCCATCTCGACCTGGGCTCCTTCGTCTTCACCCGCACCGCCTACGACCCCGCCGCCCCGGTTCCGGGAGGCGTGGACGAGGAGGGCTGGCGCGGGCTCGGGCAGGAGGGGTGAGCCCTCGTCAGAGCTGGAGCTTGAAGCCGATGTGCGAGGCGGTGAAGCCGAGGCGCTCGTAGAACCGTCGGGCATCCGTCCGGGTGGCGTCGGAGGTCAGCTGCACCAGTTGGCACCCCTGCCGCCCGGACTCCTCGATCGCCCACCGGATGAGCCGGCTGCCCAGGCCGCCACCACGCTCGGCGGAGTGCACCCGGACGCCTTCGATGACCGACCGGGTGGTGCCACGGCGTGACAGACCCGGGATCACGGTCAGTTGCAGGGTGCCGACGACCCTCCCCGAGCGTTCGGCCACCATCAGATGCTGGTTCGGGTCGTCCGTGAGCCGCTTCAGCGCGGCCAGGTAGGGGGCGAGGTCGTCCGGTGTCTCGCGGTGGGCGCCGAGCGGGTCGTCGGCGTACATGGCCACGATGGCCGGCACGTCGTCCGTCTCGGCCGGGCGTATGAGGAGATCGTCCATGCCGGCACCCTAGGGCGTCGGCAGCGAACCCGTCGCCCGGATCAGACCAGGTCCGCGGCGTGCAGGGCGCGGACGCCCTCGATGTTGCCGTCCAGGTAGTGCCGCAGGGAGAGCGGCACGAGATGGACGGAGGCGATGCCGATCCGGGTGAACGGCACCCGCACGATCTCGTACTCCCCGGCCGGCTCCTCGACCTCGGGACCGTGGCGGAGGGAGGGATCCATGGACTCCAGGCGGCAGACGAAGAAGTGCTGCACCTTCACACCGGTCGATGCCTCGTCCGGGCCGATGTGCTCCACCGTGTCCACGAAGCACGGGATGACGCCCGTGATCTTGGCGCCGAGCTCCTCGTGCACCTCGCGGTGCAGTGCCTCGACGACGGTGGTGTCCTCGGGCTCCACCCCGCCTCCGGGAGTGACCCAGTAGGGGTCGACGCCAGGCTTGGTTCGCTTGATCAGAATGAGATCGGGGCCGTCCAGCAGGACGGCGCGGGCGGTGCGCTTGACCACGGGGCGGACGGTCATGGGGGGAATCTGGCCCGCGATGTTCCACGTGAAACATCCCCCACGGCCATTCGCCCAGGACCGCGGCTCTCAGGACCAGGCCGAGGCGGCCCGCTGCAGCCGCTCATGGGCCCGGCCGATGTGGGGCAGGCCCAGGGTTCCGGTACGCACCACCAGGAAGTACGTGCGCAGTGGGGGCACGTCGGGTTCGTACAGGGAGACCACGGTGCCCTGCTCCAGGGCGGGGGCGCACAGGTACCGCGGCAGGACGGCGAGTCCGGCGCCCCGCACGGCGCAGGCCAGCACGGCGCGAAGGTCCGGCACCACCACCGCGCCGGAGGCGGCGGTCGGCCGGGCGTCGAACACGGAGGACCAGAAGCGCGAGACGAACGGGAGCGACTCGTGCACCTCGACCACGGGCAGCCGGTCCAGCCTGGCGCGGACCTCCTCCGGTGACAGCGGGACCGGCGGCACCGAGGGATCCCCGGACGCCCTGCCAGGTCCCCCGGATGCTCCGGCAGTGCCCTCGGATGCTCCGGCAGTGCCCCCGGAGGCTTCGGCGGGGCCGTTGGGCTTCCTGGTGGGGTCACCGGGCGCCCTGGTGGGGACACCGGGGTTCCCGGGCGTCGTGGTGGTGCCGTGGGCGGATCCGATGCCGGGCCGTGCGCCGTCGGTCGTAGCTGCCGCGGCGGCCAGGGCGGGAGCGGCGACCAGCACATGCTCCTCGTCGCACAGCGGTGTGGCGTTCAGCAGGGCGCCACGGGGGCGGGCGGTGGTCACGGCGAGGTCGTAGTGCCCCGCGGCCAGCCCTTCGAGGATCTCCTCGTCGTTGCCGAACGAGGCGCGCAGGGGCGGGGGCGGGCCGTCCTCGCCGGTGGGACCGATCAGCGCGGGCAGAAGGCGTTCCGCCACGAACTCCGGTGGCCCGGCCAGGTGGAGGGTCCGGGAGATGTGCTCGTCGAGGCCTGTCTCGGCGATCCCCACCAGGGCGTCCAGGTGGGGCGCCGCCTTGTGGGCCAGTTCGTCGCCGATGGTGGTGGGAACGACTCCGCGGGCCCGCCGCAGGAAGAGCGGACGGCCGAGCTGGCGCTCCAGCGTGCGGATCTGCGAGGTCACGGCGGGCTGGGAGAGCCCCAGGAGCGCTGCGGCGCGCGTGAAGGAGCCGGCCCGGTGCACCGCCACGAAGGTACGGAGCAAGGCCAGATCCATGGACGCCCCCCTCGGCATTCCAGGACGGTACGGACCGCCCGCGGCGGCCCGTCGGAAGCGTACAACTATAAATATGTCGATAGGTCTCTGTCGTTCCAGTGATTGGACACTGACACAGAGTCAACTAGCCTTGGTCGCGCGGCGCGACCGGGGGGTCGTGCGGCAGGCCGACGGCCCGGTCCGAGCCACGAGGGGGGAGGCTCGGACCGGGGCCGTTGGCGTGCTGGTCGGGCAGGCCCGGCAGCGGGCGGGGGGTCAGGTCCCGGAGGCCGGCCGCGCGGCCTCGTCGAGGGCTCGCAGCACGTCCGCCACCAGGTCCTCCGGGTCCTCGGCACCCACCGAGAGACGGATGAAGCCGGCGGGCACCGCGTCCCCGCCCCAGCGGCCGCGCCGCTCCGCACTGGACCGCACACCGCCGAAGCTGGTCGCCTCGTCCACCAGGCGCAGTGCCGCCAGGAAGCGCTCCGCGTGCTCGCGGCCGGGGAGGGTGAAGGAGACGACGCAGCCGAAACGGCGCATCTGGCGGGAGGCCACGGCGTACGACGGGTCCTCGGGCAGCCCCGGGTAGCGCAGGTCGGTGACCTCCGGGCGCTCCTCGAGCGTCCGGGCCAGGGTGAGGGCGGTGGCCGCCTGCCGGTCCACCCGCATCTGGAGGGTGGAGATCGAGCGGTGCGCCAGCCACGCCTCCATGGGTCCGGGGATCACCCCGACGATCTTCCGCCACCGACGGACCGCGTCCATCGCCTCGCCGCGGGCGCCGGTCACGTAGCCGAGCAGCACGTCCCCGTGTCCGGTGAGCTGCTTGGTCCCGCTGGCCACCGAGAAGTCCGCGCCCAGCTCCAGCGGCCGCTGACCGAGCGGCGTGGCCAGGGTGTTGTCGACGGCCACCAGGATGCCCCGGGCGTGTGCCTCCTCGGCGAGCCGGCGCACGTCGCAGACGTCAAGGCCCGGGTTGGAAGGCGTCTCGATCCAGAGCAGGGTGGCCCCGTCGAGGACCTCGAGCTGGGCGTCACCGCCGGTGGGCGCGGTGCGCACCTCCACGCCGAACGCCTCGAGCTGCGCCCGGACCAGGGGGAACACCTGGTAGCCGTCGCTGGGCAGGACCACCGTGTCACCGGAGCGGAGCTGGGAGAAGAGCACCGCGGAGATCGCGCCCATGCCGGAAGGGAAGACCAGGGTCTCCACGTCGTCCCGCCCGGGAGCCTCGAGCTCACCGATGGCGTTCTCCAGCAGCGTCCAGGTGGGGTTCTCGTCGCGGCCGTAGGTGTAGGGACCGGTCGGTTCACCCGGGAGGTGGAAGTGGGCGGCGAAGACGGGGCCGGGGAGGGTCGGCTCGTACTTCACGGGTTCCGGCAGGCCGGCGCGCACCGCGCGGGTGCCGTCGCCCGTCCCGGAGCCGGTGGGACCCGTGCCGTCCGGGGCGGCGTTCCGTGCGCCGGTGTCCTGTGCCGAGGGCTCCGCGGCGGAGTCGTTCATGCGGCCCGTCCTTCCTGATGCTCACGTCCGGTGGCGGCCGGTCGGGGTCCGCCGCCCCCACTGTCTCAGGGCGGCCGGACCGGCGGGCGCACGGGTGGGAGCGGACAAGCAGGTCAGGGGGGCGGGACGCCGGGTGCCGGACCGGCGGGCGGGGTCAGTCCTTGTCGGGCAGGACCAGGTTCAGGGCCCAGGAGACGACCGAGATGACCAGGCCGCCCAGGACCGCGGTCCAGAAGCCCTCGACGTGGAAGCTCAGGTCGAGCTCGCCGGCGATCCACGAGGTGAGCAGCAGCATCAGGGCGTTGACCACCAGGGTGATCAGGCCCAGGGTGAGGATGAACAGCGGCAGCGTGAGGAGCAGGACGACCGGCTTCACCAGCAGGTTCACCAGGCCGAAGATCAGCGCCACCACGACCAGCGTCCATGCCTTCTCGCCGGTGCTGCCGCCGTCCAGGTTGATCTTGTCGATCAGCCACACGGCGACCGCCAGGGCACCGGCATTGGCGAGCGTCTTGACTAGGAAATTCATCATGTATCTGATCGTGGCAGAAGAGATCGATTCCGGTCCTGACCCGAAGGGTGAACGGGGCGATGAAAGCATTCCGGCTGGACGAACTGGAAGCGGAGCGGGCCGCCAACGAGGGCGCGTACCTGCAGTTCCTGCGGGAGCGGAACATGTCGGTGGGTCTCTACGCGCTGGACGCCGGTGCGCAGGACCCGCAGCAGCCGCACCACCAGGACGAGGTGTACTTCGTGGTGAGCGGGCGCGGCTGGCTCACGGTGGGGACGGAGACCACCGAGGTGGCGCGCGGCAGCGTGGTCTACGTCCCGGCCGACGTCCCGCACAAGTTCCACCACATCAGTGAGGACCTGCGGGTGATGGTGGTCTTCTCGCCGCCCGAGGGCTGACGGAGCCGGAGGGCGCCGACGGAGCCGGAGGACCGGGAGCGCCCGGGGGTCGGCCGTGTCCGGGGGGCGGCCGGCCCGACCCCTAGGGGGGCGGTCAGGGACGAACGAGGGTGCTCGGAGGCCCTGCCGGGCCCCTCGCACGCCTAGCATCGAAGACGTAGCGGACGACTTGCAGGGAAAGGGCTGGGCGATGCGTGAGATCTTCGCGGACGTGCCGTGGTGGGTGAAGTGGATCGCGATCCCCGTGATCGCTCTGGTCGTCTTCGGCGGCCTGATAGCGAGCGTGCTCGGCTTCCTGGTGGGTCTGCTCTTCAAGGTGCTGGTCTTCGTGGCGCTGGTGGGGGGTCTGATCTTCCTGGTGCGGAAGGTCAAGGGGTCGTCCTCGGAGTCCTCCGAACGGAAGTGGTAGCCGCTCCCGGGAGCGCAAGGGGCGGATCCCCCGTGAGAGGGAAGCTTCGCCCGCGGGGTGTATGCGGACGGTGACGGCCCGTTAGAGTCCGGAACTCGACGTGGGGGAGCCAGAGCCCCCGCGGGCGCCCCGCAATCGCCCGTGTTGCCCCGGCACGGGCAGCCTCCTCGCGCTCCGGGAGTGACCCTTGGCCACGGCCGACACCGCGTCCGCCTCACGACGCGCCCCCACCGTGCCCGCCCAGCCGACCCAGGCAGACCATGTGCCGGCCGCTGCCGCGAAGGAACGCGGGGGCAGAGGGGGCAGAGGGGGCGGATCCGCCGGACGGCCGGGCCAGGGACAGCCGGCGACGCTCATCGGGTCGGTCCAGCGGGCCATGCGGCTGCTGGAGACGGTCGCCGCGCACGAACAGGGGGCGCCGGCCAAGCAGCTGGCCCGGCAGACCGGGCTGGCCCTGCCGACCACCTACCACCTCCTGAGGACCCTCGTCCACGAGGGCTATCTGCGCCGCGACAGCGGGCTCTTCCACCTCGGCGACGCTGCCGAGCGGCTGAGCCGCAGGGTGGCCCGGCAGAGACGTCACAGCGCCGTCACCGAGACGCTGGCCCACTGGCACGGCGTCGTCGGGGCGCCGCTCTACTGCGCCCGGTACCGCGACGGAGAGATCGACGTCGTCGGCGTCGCCGATTCCCAGGAGCATCCCGCGGTCGACGAGTGGGCCGATTTCCGGTCCACCGGCCATGCGCACGCCATCGGGCAGTGCCTCCTCTCCCAGCTCGACGAGGAGGACCGGCGGGACCACCTGGCCCGCCATCCGGTGTGGTCACTGACCCCGTACACGGTCGAGGACGAGAGCGCGCTCCTGCGGCGTTTGGCGGCGGGCCGTCATGGGGAGCCAGTGATCGAGCGTCAGGAGTACGCGCTGGGCACGGTGTGCGCCGCGATCCCCATCAGGATCGGGACGATCGTCGCCGCGGTGGCCGTCTCGCTCCCCGCGCACCAGGCCGACCACCTGCTTCCCACGGCCCGTCGGCTCCAGGCCGAGATCACGCGCGAGCCCGCGGCCCTGGCCCTGTCTTTCAGTATCTGAAAAATCACTCCTTGTGATTCGCCGTGTACGTTCAGCAAGATGGCGCGCAGGGTCAGCAGGATGAGTCCCGGAAACCCGAGGACAAAAGACGGGGTAGGCGATGCGCGAGTCGGTGCAGGCAGAGGTCATGATGAACTTTCTCGTCTCGGACGAGCTCTCGTTCCGCATTCCGGTCGAGCTGCGCTACGAGACCTCTGATCCGTTCGCCGTGCGGCTGACCTTTCACCTTCCTGGTGACGCGCCGGTGACCTGGGCCTTCGGTCGGGAGCTGCTGATCGACGGTGTGGGGCGGCCCTGCGGGGACGGCGACGTACGGGTGTCGCCCGCCGACCCCGACATGCTGGGCGAGGTGCTGATCCGGCTCCAGGTCGGACGCGACCAGGCGCTGTTCCGCTCCGGGGCCGCCCCGCTGGTGGCGTTCCTCGACCGGACGGACAAGCTGGTGCCACTCGGCCAGGAGGGCGCGCTGGCGGATTTCGACGCCCACCTCGAGGAGGCGCTCGACCGCATCCTGGCCGAGGAGCAGAGCGCCGGCTGAGCTTGCCGCCGCTGCCCGTTCCGCATGTGTGAAGGAACGCTTCGGCCAGGTGTCCGGAGAGCGAGCGGTCCTTCCCCGCCGCACTCCGGACACCGACTCCCTCCCCCTGCGACCCCCGCTGGGATTCCCCGTGCGTTCTCCGTGCGTTTCTCCGTGCGGGCGTGGC
>NZ_JACADT010000090.1:0-11024 GCF_013421635.1 Streptomyces sp. UH6
CACCGTGCGGCTCACCGGCACCGTGGAGCGGCTGCGCCGCACCGGCGCCGACGGGGCGGGAACCGTGCGGCTGCGGGTGCTGACCGGGGCGGAGGTCCCGCACGTGCGCGTCACCCTGGACCAGGAGTCGTACCGGATCGCCGGACAGGCACACCTGGTCGGGCTGCCCGTCCGACTGGAGGGCCGGCTCGACAGCCGGGCCGGCTTCCGCCGCCTCACCGGCGCCTGCGGGGTCACCCCGGTCACCGTGGACGACGCCGAGCGCGAGCGGCTGATGAAGTCCTTGCAGGAGAACCTCGACTTCTTCGAGGAGGCGTGCGGGGAGGACTGCGAGGGCTAGGGCCTGTCCGGCGGATCGTGCACGTGGGTCGCGGGGTCTGGCACGCACGTCTGCGGCGTTGTCGTCACTCGACGTCGCTCCGCGTCGCTCCGCGTCGCCTCCCTCCTCCGCCTTGCAGCCGCACGCTCCCCCGAGCTCTCGGCTTCGCTCGAGCAGGGGGCACCCCCATGCCCCCGCTCAGGGCGGTGACGAGGGAACCCGGCAGCAAGAACGGCAAGATCCGCCGGACAGGCCCTAACCGCTTCGCGTGGGGTGCGCGCGGCTCGGTAGGATTCCCCCACACGTCAGCTGTGACGTGTCGAGATCCTCACCTCAGCAGGCCTTCAGTCAGGAGAGACCGGTGTCAGACGTCCGTGTGATCATCCAACGCGATTCCGAGCGGGAAGAACGCGTGGTGACGACGGGCACTACGGCCGCCGACCTCTTCGCCGGTGAGCGCTCGGTCGTGGCCGCCCGGGTCGGGGGCGAGCTGAAGGACCTCGCCTACGAGCCGAAGGACGGCGAGACCGTCGAGGGCGTCGAGATCTCCTCCGAGGACGGTCTGGCGATCCTGCGCCACTCCACCGCGCACGTCATGGCGCAGGCCGTCCAGGAGCTCTTCCCGGAGGCCAAGCTCGGCATCGGCCCGCCGATCAAGGACGGCTTCTACTACGACTTCGACGTCGAGGAGCCGTTCACCCCCGAGGACCTCAAGCGCATCGAGAAGAAGATGCAGGAGATCCAGAAGCGGGGCCAGCGCTTCTCCCGCCGCGTCACCACCGACGAGGCGGCCCGCGAGGAGCTGTCCGGCGAGCCGTACAAGCTGGAGCTGATCGGCCTCAAGGGCAACGCCGCGCAGGCCGCCGACGGCGCCGCCGCCGAGGTCGGCGCGGGCGAGCTGACCATCTACGACAACCTCGACGCCAAGACCGGCGACCTGTGCTGGAAGGACCTCTGCCGCGGTCCCCACCTGCCCACCACCCGGAACATCCCGGCGTTCAAGCTGATGCGCTCCGCCGCGGCCTACTGGCGCGGCAGCGAGAAGAACCCGCAGCTCCAGCGCATCTACGGCACCGCCTGGCCGTCCAAGGACGAGCTCAAGCAGTACCTGGACTTCCTCGTCGAGGCGGAGAAGCGCGACCACCGCAAGCTCGGCGCGGAGCTGGACCTCTTCTCCTTCCCCGACGAGCTCGGCCCCGGCCTCGCGGTGTTCCACCCCAAGGGCGGCGTGATCCGCAAGGAGATGGAGAACTACTCCCGCCGGCGCCACGAGGACGCGGGCTACGAGTTCGTGAACACCCCGCACATCTCGAAGGAAGGCCTCTTCGAGACCTCGGGGCACCTGCCGCACTACGCGGAGGGGATGTTCCCGCCCATCCAGTTCGACGAGCAGAACTACCGCCTCAAGGCGATGAACTGCCCGATGCACAACCTGATCTTCAAGTCTCGCGGCCGTTCCTACCGTGAACTGCCCCTGCGGCTCTTCGAGTTCGGCACGGTGTACCGGTACGAGAAGTCGGGTGTGGTGCACGGCCTGACCCGCTCCCGCGGGTTCACCCAGGACGACGCGCACATCTACTGCACCAAGGAGCAGATGCCGCAGGAGCTCGACACGCTCCTGACCTTCGTGCTCGACCTGCTGCGCGACTACGGCCTGACCGAGTTCGAGCTGGAGCTCTCCACCCGCGACGACTCCGACAAGTTCATCGGCTCGGACGAGGACTGGGCGGAGGCCACCGAGGCGCTCCGCCAGGCCGCCGAGAAGCAGAACCTGCCGCTGGTCCCCGACCCGGGCGGCGCCGCGTACTACGGGCCGAAGATCTCCGTCCAGGCCCGGGACGCGATCGGCCGGTCCTGGCAGATGTCGACGCTCCAGGTGGACTTCAACCAGCCCAAGCGGTTCGGCCTGGAGTACACCGCGGCGGACGGCTCCCGGCAGCAGCCCGTCATGCTGCACCGCGCGCTCTTCGGCTCCATCGAGCGCTTCTTCGGCGTGCTGCTGGAGCACTACGCGGGCGCGTTCCCGGCGTGGCTGGCCCCCGTGCAGGCGCTCGGCATCCCGATCGGCGACGCGCACGTGGAGTACCTCCAGGACTTCGCGGCCGAGGCGAAGGGCAAGGGGCTGCGGGTCGAGGTCGACTCCTCCTCGGACCGCATGCAGAAGAAGATCCGCAACGCCCAGAAGATGAAGATCCCCTTCATGATCATCGTGGGTGACGAGGACATGAACGCGGGGACGGTGTCGTTCCGCTACCGCGACGGCTCGCAGGAGAACGGCATCCCGCGGGACGAGGCCATCGCCAAGATCGTCGACGTGGTGGAGCGCCGCGTCCAGGTGTGACGTCCTGACGTGAGGGCCCCCGGGAAGCTCAGCTCCCCGGGGGCCCTCCGCGTTCCTCGTCCGTGGCGAAGACCGTCATCAGCCACGACGCGAAGGAGCCGGTGACCGCGCCGAGCAGGGCGAGGCCGCAGGCCATCAGGGCGACCGCGATGGTCCGGCCCATGAACGTCACCGGGGTCACGTCGCCGTAGCCGACGGTCGCCAGGGTGGAGCAGGTCCACCACACGGAGTCGCCGAAGGTGAGGATGGTGGCGCCGGGGGCGCCCCGCTCCTGCTGGTAGACGGCCAGCGCTCCGGCGAACCCGATCAGCAGCACGGACACCCCGGCGTAGAACATCACCCGCGCCTGCAGGGAGAACCGCGGCCGCCCGCGCCGCCGCACCACCGCCTCGTAGAGCCGGACGATCCGCAGCGGACGGAGCAGGGGCAGGAGCAGGACCAGCGTGTCCAGCCAGTGGGCGCGCACGAAGCGGAGGCCCTGGCCGCTGCGGCGCCAGCGGGCCGCGTAGTCGAGGGCGAAGAGCAGCCACACCGCGGCGATCACCGCGAGGGCGAGGCTGTGCCACACGTCGGGCAGCCCGGTGCTCAGGACGAGGAGGGCGTAGGCGGCGAGGAACAGCAGCGAGGCCACGGCGAGCGGGATCTCGGCACGGTCCTCGCGGGGGTCACGGGTGTCCATACCGCCAGCCTGGCGGGCCGGGGGCGGCGGCCGCCCCCGGCGACACGTTCCGTACGGGCGACGCCATATGCTGCCTGGTATGACGAGTGAGCCGGAGCTGCAGATCGGGGTGGGTTCGCCGGACGCCTTCCAGCGGCTGTGGACCCCCCACCGGATGGCCTACGTCCAGGGCGAGAACAAGCCCACCGGACCCGAGGCCGGCGACGGATGCCCGTTCTGCTCGATCCCCGCCAAGTCGGACGAGGACGGGCTGGTGATCCGGCGCGGGACCCACGTCTACGCGGTGCTCAACCTGTACCCGTACAACGGCGGTCACCTGATGGTGGTGCCCTACCGGCACGTCGCCGACTACACCGGGCTGACCGTCGAGGAGACGGCGGAGCTGGGCGAACTCACCAAGCAGGCGATGACGGCGCTGCGGCGCTGCTCCGGGGCGCACGGCTTCAACATCGGTATGAACCAGGGGACGGTCGCCGGGGCGGGGATCGCCGCGCACCTGCACCAGCACGTGGTGCCCCGCTGGGGCGGGGACACCAACTTCATGCCGGTCGTGGGGCACACCAAGGTGCTGCCGCAGCTGCTGGCCGACACCCGGGCGATGATCGCGGCGGCCTGGCCCTCGGCCTGACACCACCCGTCGCGGCCGCCCGGGCGGGCCTACGCGTCGTAGCTGTCGGCCTTGCGCGGCGACGGGTCCTGCACCGCGCCGCTGACCACGGACGAGCGCGCCCCGAACTTCTCGGTGGCCACCCCGTGCTCGCGCAGCATGCCGATCGCCGCCTGGTGCACGGCGCGGAGCACCGGCGTGGCCACGCGCATGGCGTCGTCGGCCATGAACCGGTGGCGCCAGGGCTGCTCCGCCCAGGAGTGCCGCAGACCGAAGGGTTCCGGGAGGCTCAGGCTGCCGCCGAGCCAGTTGAGCGGCTTGTTGAACCAGGTCAGCGGTGCCCGCGCGGCCAGCCGCACCACTTCGTCGCTGTCGACCAGCGGCAGTGCGACCGTGCGCTTCTCCCAGGGCTTGAAGGCCTTGTCGACCGACTTCTCCTTGGCCGCCGGCCCGGAGTTGAACAGGCCGTGGACGGGGCCGAGGGCGTGCCCGGTGACCTCGATCCGCAGGGTCTGGTAGAGCACCGTGACGTTGATCAGCATGGTGAGGACCAGCTGTCCGTCCCAGAGGACCCACTGGACGCCCAGGTAGTGGCGGTCGCCGCTGCCGAACTGCTGGCGGTTGCAGATCTGCTGTATGGCGTGCGACTTGTACCGGAAGTTGTCGACGTCGGTGCCGTCGGGCCGGGCCACGGAGTCGGCCCCCTCGCCGACGGGGGAGACGATCCAGTGCTCCACCGACGGCTTGGGGATGCCCTCGGTGGGAACCGGGGTGCGCTCCATCAGGGACAGCTTGGCGTGGATGGCGCGGACCACGTCCCAGCTGCGGAAGGCGTAGATCTCCTTGCCCTCCTCGGCGGGTTCGAGATCCTCGGCCATCTGCCAGCTGCCCCAGCGGGTGCCCATGCCCAGGATGCCCTTGGGGCCGGCGTAGAAGGTGACGTTGGACTGCTGCTCGGAGCCGAGCCGGTTGAGGCTCTGGCGCAGCTGGTCGGCGGACTCGTCCGGGCTGGAGGGCACCGCCTCGGGGACCTTGGCGCCGATGCTGCTGCCCGAGAGCAGGGACGCCCAGCGGTCGCGGAGGTCCTTGGCGGTGGTCTCGCAGATCCGCTTGGCGACCACCCAGCCGATCACCGGGGCGACCACCGCGCCGCGCGAGTACCAGCCCCAGAAGCCCGCGAAGGGCATCTGGACGAAGAAGACCACGGCGAGGAGGCCGAAGGCGGCCAGCAGCACGGTGCCCATGCCGGAGGTCCTGCGGTTCTCGGCCTTGGCGAGGGTGGCCCGGATCTGGAAGACCAGCAGCCAGGCCAGCAGGCCGGGCAGGAACAGCACCCCGCAGAGCAGCATCACGGCGGTGAGGCGGAGGTCGCGGGTGCGGCGCAGTCCGTTGGCGGCCAGGCAGTGCACGACCACGGTCTGCGGGTCCATGCCGAAGGACTGGACGACCGGCTTGCGGCCGGGGTCGAGGAGCCGGTCGACCACGGCGCGGGAGAATGCCTCGCCGAGGTTGGGGCGGAAGATCTTGGCCCAGCTCTTGCCGGGGTTCACCTTCGACCGGTGCCACTCGTTGTCGGCGTCGAGTATCTTCTCGACCGGGTCGTCCCGGTAGGCCGCGGAGGCCAGCGCGAAGGTCGCCTTCAGCCCCTCGCCGCCGGCTGCCGGGACCATCGGCCCGAATGCGTCGCTCGACACGGTTCTTTCCGCCCCCCTGCCGCGGTGTTCCCACGGCGGTGTGTCCTGGCCTTCCCGCACGACCGGAGACCGGTTCGTCAGCCTAACGGCCGGTTGACGGGCCCGGTGGGCCCTCGGCGGAATCGTCCGCCCGGGGGCCGGCCGGTCCGGGCCCGGTCGCGCACTACACAGACTGCCCAGGACGGGGGCCCGGTCAACCCCCGTCGCGGGGCGCACTGTTGCGGCGGGCCGGGGGGCGCGGGATCAGACGGGTGCGGCCTCCTTCTCGCGCAGCCGCCGCACGACGTGCTCGGGGACCGGCTCGTGGCGCAGGTACCGGCGGCTGAAGCCGGCCGTGCCGTGGGCCAGGGAGCGCAGCTCCACGGCGTAGCGCTCGATCTCCAGCTCGGGGATCTCGGCGCGGACCAGGACCCGGCCGCCCTCGGTCTGCTCGGTGCCCAGCACGCGGCCGCGCCGGGAGGACAGGTCACTCATCACCGCGCCCACGTAGGCGTCGCCGATCAGCACGGCCACCTCGGCCACCGGTTCCAGGACGTGGAGCCGGGCGTCGGCCGCGGCCTCCCGCAGCGCGAGCGCGCCGGCGGTCTGGAAGGCGGCGTCGGAGGAGTCCACCGAGTGCGACTTGCCGTCGAGGAGGGTGACCCGCACGTCGGTCAGCGGGTGACCGGAGCCGACCCCCTTGGCCGCCTGGGCGCGGACGCCCTTCTCCACCGAGGGGATGAACTGCCGGGGGATCGCGCCGCCCACCACGCGGTCGGCGAACTCGACGCCGGAGCCCGCCGGCAGCGGCTCGACCCGGACCTCGCAGATCGCGAACTGCCCGTGCCCGCCGGACTGTTTGACGTGCCTGCCGCGCGCGGCGGCCGGCGCGGCGAAGGTCTCGCGCAGCGCCACCCGGTGCGGGACGACGTCGACCCGGACGCCGTAACGGGTGCGCAGGCGCTCCAGGGCGACCTCGGCATGGGCCTCGCCCAGGCACCACAGGACGACCTGATGGGTGTCCCGGTCGTGTTCCAGCCGCAGGGTGGGGTCCTCGCCGGCCAGGCGGGCGAGGCCCTCGGAGAGCCGGTCCTCGTCGGCCTTGGAATGGGCCTCCACGGCGATCGGGAGCAGGGCGTCGGGCAGGGCCCAGGGCGTCATCAGCAGCGGGTCGTCCTGGGCGGACAGGGTGTCGCCGGTCTCCGCGCGGGAGAGCTTGGCGACGCAGACCAGGTCGCCCGCCACGGCGTGCGTGACGGGGCGCTGCTGCTTGCCGAACGGGCTGGTCAGGGCGGAGACGCGTTCGTCGACGTCGTGGTCCTCGTGTCCCCGGTCGGTCAGCCCGTGCCCCGAGACGTGGACGACCGTGTCGGGGCGGAGCGTGCCGGAGAAGACGCGGACCAGGGACATCCGGCCGACGTAGGGGTCGGAGGCGGTCCTGACCACCTCCGCGACCAGCGGCCCGGCCGGGTCGCCGAGCCGCAGGTCGCGGGGCGTGCCGTCGAGGGCGGTGACGACCGGTGCGTGGCGTTCCGGCGGGGTGGGGCAGCCGCGGGTGATCAGGTCGAGCAGCTCGACCGTGCCCAGTCCCTGGCGGGCGCCGGGCGGGGCGGGCGCGGCGCACAGGACGGGGTGGAAGGAGGCGCGGGAGACGGCCCTCTCTAGGTCCGCGACCAGGGTGTCGGGGTCGAGGTCCTCGCCGCCGATGTAGCGGTCCATGAGGGTCTCGTCCTCGCTCTCCGCGATGATGCCCTCGATCAGCCGGTCGCGGGCCCGCTCGATGAGCGGGATCCGGTCCGCGTCGGGGTCGTGCTCGGCGCGCTCGCCGGAGGAGTAGTCGAAGAGCTTCTTGGTGAGCAGGCCGACGAGCCCGGTCACGGGTGCCTGCCCGTCGGGGCCGGCGGGGCCACGCAGCGGCAGGTAGAGGGGGAGGACGGCGTCGGGGTCGCCGCCGCCGAAGGCCTCCGCGCACAGCCGGGTCATCTCCTCGACGCCGGTGCGGGCGGACTCGAGGTGGGTGACGACGATGGCGCGGGGCATGCCGACCGCCGCGCACTCGTCCCACAGGGCGCGGGTGGCGCCGTCCACGCCGTCGGAGGCGGAGACGACGAACAGGGCCGCGTCCGCGGCGCGCAGACCGGCCCTGAGTTCCCCGACGAAATCGGCGTAACCGGGGGTGTCCAGCAGATTGATCTTGACGTCGCCCCAGGTGAGCGGCACCAGGGAGAGCTGCACCGAGCGGTGGCGGCGCCGCTCCATCTCGTCGTGGTCGGATACGGTGCCGCCGTCCTCGACCCGGCCCGCCCGGTTGACCGCACCGGCGGTCCGGGCGAGGGCCTCGACCAGCGTGGTCTTGCCCGATCCGGTGGGGCCGACCAGCGCCACGTTCCGGATGGAGCGGGGGCGGTCGACCGTCGCCGCCCCTCCGGGGGCTCCGGGGTGATGGCTGTTCCTGTCGCCCATGGTCCTGCCTCCCGTGCACGGTGAGGTCGGTGGTGGCGCGGGGCACGGTCCCGGGGGCCGCTGCGGCGGCGCCCGGCGCGCGCCCGCGGTTCCCTTCGAGCTTCGCACCGTCACCGGGAGTCGTCCATACGAGGGACGGGCGCCCCGCGTGACCTGCCCGGGAGAGGGTCGTGGCCAGGACGTGACCCGACCCCTAGGGTGCCCCGCCCCCGGGTCGGGGAGGGCGTGGCTACGATGGGCCGGGCCGGCGGCCAGCAGGGGCGCCGGCCGCAACGACCCTCGGGAAGGCCATGCTGAACAAGTACGCGCGTGCATTCTTCACGCGTGTTCTCACACCGTTCGCCGCGTTTCTCATCCGTCACGGCGTCAGCCCCGACACGGTCACCGTGCTGGGGACCGCAGGGGTGGTCGCGGGCGCGCTGGTCCTCTTCCCGGTGGGCGAGTTCTTCTGGGGCACGATCGTCATCACCCTGTTCGTGTTCTCGGACCTGGTCGACGGCAACATGGCCCGCCAGCTCGGCCGTTCCAGCCGGTGGGGGGCCTTCCTCGACTCCACGCTGGACCGGGTCGCGGACGGCGCGGTCTTCGGCGGCATCGCCCTCTGGTACGCGGGCGGCGGCGACAGCGTGACGCTGTGCGCGGTGGCGATCTTCTGCCTGGCCAGCGGCCAGGTGGTGTCGTACACCAAGGCGCGCGGCGAGTCGATCGGCCTGCCGGTCGCGGTGAACGGTCTGGTGGAGCGCGCCGAGCGGCTGGTGGTGACGCTGGTCGCGGCCGGGCTCGCGGGGCTGCACGCCTTCGGGGTGCCCGGCGTCGACGTGCTGCTGCCGCTGGCGCTGTGGATCGTCGCCGTGGGCAGCCTGGTCACGCTGGTCCAGCGGGTGGTCACGGTGCGCCGCGAGGCCGCCGAGGCGGACGCCGGGACGGTCTCGTGAGCGCCCTGAAGGACAGGCTCGCCGACTCCCTCTACGGGCTCGGCTGGGCCACCGTGAAGAAGCTTCCCGAGCCGGCCGCCGTGCGGCTCGGCCAAACGATCGCCGACACCGCCTGGCGCCGCCGGGGCGCGGGCGTGCTGCGGCTGGAGCGGAACCTGGCCCGGGTGGTGCCCGACGCCACGCCGGAGCGGCTCGCCGAGCTGTCCCGGGCCGGCATGCGGTCCTACCTGCGGTACTGGATGGAGTCGTTCCGGCTTCCGGCGTGGAGCAAGGAGCGGATCGCCGCCGGGATGGAGGCCGAGGACGTCGACCTGCTGAAGGACGCCCTCGCCGACGACCGCGGCGTGATACTCGCGCTGCCGCACATGGGCAACTGGGACCTGGCCGGGGCCTGGGTCACCACGCACCTCGGCACCCCGTTCACCACCGTCGCCGAACGCCTGAAGCCCGAGACGCTGTACGACCGGTTCGTCGCCTACCGCGAGGGCCTGGGCATGGAGGTGCTGCCGCACAACGGCGGCTCGGCCTTCGGGGCCCTGGCGCGGCGGCTGCGCAAGGGCGGCCTGGTCTGCCTGGTCGCCGACCGGGACCTGTCCGCCTCCGGCGTGGAGGTGGACTTCTTCGGGGAGAAGGCGAGGATGCCGGCCGGGCCGGCGATACTCGCGCAGCAGACCGGGGCGCTGCTGCTCCCGGTGACCCTCTGGTTCGACGACACCCCGGTGATGAAGGGGCGGATCCACCCGCCGGTGGAGGTGCCCGGCAGCGGCACGCGCGCGGAGAAGTCCGCCGTGATGACGCAGCGTCTCGCCGACGCCTTCGCGTCGGGGATCGCCGAGCATCCCGAGGACTGGCACATGCTCCAGCGGCTGTGGCTCGCGGACCTCGACGACCGGGGCGCCCGCGGCAAGGGGGAGGACCGTTGAGGATCGGCATCGTCTGCCCGTACTCCTGGGACGTGCCGGGCGGCGTCCAGTTCCACATCCGGGACCTCGCCGAGTACTTCGTGCGGCAGGGCCACGAGGTGTCCGTGCTGGCGCCCGCCGACGACGACACGCCGCTGCCGCCCTACGTGGTCTCCGCCGGGCGCGCGGTGCCGGTGCCGTACAACGGGTCGGTGGCCCGGCTCAACTTCGGCTTCCTGTCCGCGGCGCGGGTGCGGCGCTGGCTGCACGACGGGGCCTTCGACGTCATCCACATCCACGAGCCGGCCTCGCCCTCGCTGGGCCTGCTCGCCTGCTGGTCGGCCTCGGGGCCGATCGTGGCGACCTTCCACACCTCCAATCCGCGGTCCCGGGCGATGATCGCCGCCTACGCGATCCTCCAGGCCGCGCTGGAGAAGATCAGCGCGCGGATCGCGGTGAGCGAGTACGCCCGCCGCACGCTGGTGGAGCACCTCGGCGGCGACGCGGTGGTCATCCCCAACGGCGTGGACGTCGACTTCTTCGCCAAGGCCGAGCCGAAGCCGGAGTGGCAGGGCGGAACGATCGGCTTCATAGGGCGGATCGACGAGCCCCGCAAGGGCCTGCCGGTGCTGATGCGGGCGCTGCCGCGGATCCTCGCCGCCCGGCCGGAGACCCGGCTGCTGGTCGCGGGGCGCGGCGACGAGGAGGAGGCGGTCGCCTCGCTCCCCGCGGAGCTGCGGTCCCGGGTGGAGTTCCTCGGCATGGTCAGCGACGAGGAGAAGGCGCGGCTGCTGCGGTCGGTCGACCTGTACGTGGCGCCCAACACGGGCGGGGAGAGCTTCGGGATCATCCTGGTCGAGGCGCTGTCGGCGGGCGCGCCGGTGCTCGCCTCCGACCTGGACGCGTTCGCGCAGGTCCTGGACCAGGGAGCGGCCGGGGAGCTGTTCGCGAACGAGGACGCGGACGCGCTGGCCGCGGCGGCGGTCCGGCTGCTCGGGGACCCCGCGCGGCGGGAGGAGCTGCGGGAGCGGGGCAGTGCGCACGTCCGGCGGTTCGACTGGTCGACCGTCGGGGCCGACATCATGTCCGTCTACGAGACGGTGAC
>NZ_JACADT010000900.1:0-2338 GCF_013421635.1 Streptomyces sp. UH6
CTCGAGTCCGCCGCCGCGGGCGTCGAGCGGGCCTTCGCCGGCGGAGCCGGTCCGTGCCCAGGCTCGCGACCGCCTGCGGGGCGCCGGCGAACTTCAGCGCGCGCTCCAGACGGTGCGTGGCCCGCTGCGGTGTGCCCCGGACCAGTGCGATCACGGAGTGGCCCTGGGCCAGCAGACGGGGCAGGAGGTGGCAGCCCAGGAATCCGGTCCCGCCCGACAGTACGACGGCCTTTGGTGAGATGACGAACTCCTCGCCGGAGCGCGAGCCCCTGAAGTGTCGGCGCGGTGCGTCGCGCGGGACGACCCGGCGGGCGGAAAGCCGCCGGGGGCCACTGACACCATGACCGGCCACCGGCCGGGCCACCGGGTGACGCGCTCACGCGTCACTCGTATGTCCGCCGCGCGCAAGGGGTGCAAGGGGCGCGAACGGCGTGGAAGGCGCAGAAGGCGCGGAGACGGAAGCCCGGAGCGCCGGCCGGCGGAGGCGGTCGGCTCCGTGACGCCGCCCGCCGCGGGCTCGCGCACCCGTTCCCAGGGGGCGGGGGAGACCTGAGAGAATGAGAGGCATGGCCTCTGATCGTCCTCGCGTGCTCTCCGGTATCCAGCCGACCTCCGGCTCGTTCCACCTCGGCAACTACCTCGGCGCCGTCCGCCAGTGGGTGGACATGCAGAAGTCCCACGACGCCTTCTACATGGTCGTCGACCTGCACGCCATCACCGTGCCGCAGGACCCGGAGACGCTGCGCCGCAACACCCGGCTCTCCGTCGCCCAGCTGCTCGCGGCCGGACTGGACCCGGAGCACTGCACGCTCTTCGTGCAGAGCCACGTGCCCGAGCACGCCCAGCTCGGCTGGGTGATGAACTGCATCACCGGTTTCGGCGAGGCCTCCCGGATGACGCAGTTCAAGGACAAGTCCGCCAAGCAGGGCAGCGACCGCACCACGGTCGGCCTGTTCACGTACCCGATGCTGATGGTCGCGGACATCCTGCTCTACCAGGCCGACCAGGTCCCGGTGGGCGAGGACCAGCGCCAGCACCTGGAGCTGACCCGCGACCTGGCCGAGCGGTTCAACACCCAGTACGGGCAGACCTTCACCGTCCCCAGCGCGTACATCCTGAAGGAGACGGCGAAGATCTACGACCTCCAGGAGCCGTCCGCCAAGATGAGCAAGTCGGCGGCGAACCCCAAGGGCCTGATCAACCTCATGGACGACCCGAAGGTCACCGCGAAGAAGGTGAAGAGCGCGGTCACCGACACGGAGACCGTGATCCGCTTCGACCGGGAGAACAAGCCGGGCGTCTCCAACCTGCTCACCATCCTCTCCACCCTCACCGGCAAGGACGTCCCGGCGCTGGAGGCGGAGTACGAGGGCAAGATGTACGGCGCCCTGAAGACCGACCTGGCCGAGGTCATGGTCGACTTCGTGACGCCTTTCCGCGACCGGACGCTGGAATACCTGGACGACCCGGAGACGCTGGACCAGATCCTCGCCAAGGGCGCGGAGAAGGCGCGCGCCGTCGCGGCGGAGACGCTGGCGGCGACCTACCGGCGGATGGGCCTGGTCCCGGCCAAGCACTGACCGGAAGAGGCCCGGCGCGCCCGGGCGGCGGGGCAGGATACTCCGCCCGCCCGAGCGCCCCTCGCGCCACCGGTGATACGGGCGCGATCCTCCCGGTTGGGCGGTGCGCCGCCGTACAGTCGATGGCGGGTGGCACCACGCGTCCGGCACAGCACGGGCGTGACGGAAGACGACACGACAGGAGACGACGTGGGGACCGTAACGATCGGCGTGTCGATCTCGGTCCCGGAGCCGCACGGCAGCCTGCTCCAGCAGCGGCGCGCGGGCTTCGGCGACGCCGCGGCGTTCGGCATTCCCACGCACGTCACCCTGCTGCCGCCGACCGAGGTGGACGCCTCCGCGCTGCCCAAGATCGAGGCGCACCTCGCCGACGTGGCCGCGGCGGCGCGGCCCTTCCCGATGCGGCTGGCGGGTACCGGGACGTTCCGTCCGCTGTCGCCCGTGGTGTACGTGCGGGTGGTGTCCGGCGCGCACGAGTGCGCCGAGCTCCAGGCCCGGGTCCGCGACGAGGCCGGGCCGGTGGCGCGGGAGCTGCAGTTCCCGTACCACCCGCACGTGACCGTCGCGCACGGCATCGCCGAGGAGGCGATGGACCGCGCCTTCGAGGAGCTGGCCGACTACGCGGCGGAGTGGCCCTGCACCGGTTTCGCGCTGTACGAGCAGGGCGCCGACGGGGTGTGGCGCCGGCTGCGCGACTTCCCGTTCGGCGGCGCGCTGGTGCCGCCCCAGACCGCGGCGGAGAGACACCCGACGCTCCA
>NZ_JACADT010000901.1:0-2334 GCF_013421635.1 Streptomyces sp. UH6
CGGCCTTGCGGTGGTGACGGGGCTTCGGGTGCGCGGGCGGGGTGCCCGCCGTGGGCGGGCGGGCGTCCCGGGGGCACGCGACGCCGGGGCGCGTCAGCGGGGGACCCGCACCACGCCCTCCTGGATGACGGAGATGGCGAGCCGGCCGTCCCGGGTGTAGATGCGGGCCTGGCCGAGTCCGCGCCCGCCGGAGGCGGACGGCGACTCCTGGTCGTAGAGCAGCCACTCGTCGGCCCGGAACGGGCGGTGGAACCACATGGCGTGGTCCAGGGAGGCGCCGACCACGTCTCCGGCCGCCCAGCCGCCGCGCCCGTGCGCGAGGAGCACGGAGTCCAGCAGGCTCATGTCGGAGACGTAGGTGGCGAGGCAGACGTGCATCAGCGGGTCGTCGAGGGACCCGTCGAGCTTGCCGGCGGTGCGGAACCAGACCTGGGAGCGGGGCTCCCGCGGCTCGCCCACGCTGCCCCACGGCGGCGGATTCACGTACCGCAGGTCCACCGCGGCGCGCGTGGTCACCATCCGTTCGAGCATCTCCGGCGAGGCGTAGGCGTCCGCGTAGCGCGGCATCATCTCCTCGAACGTCGGCAGCGTCTCCGGGTCCGGGACCTCGGGCATCGCCGTCTGGTGGTCCAGCCCCTCCTCGTACGCCTGGAACGAGGCCGAGAGGTGGAAGATCGGCCGGCCGTGCTGGACGGCGACCACCCGGCGGGTGGTGAAGGAGCGCCCGTCGCGGATGCGGTCGACGTCGTAGACGATGGGGGCGCCCGGGTCCCCGGCGACCAGGAAGTACGCGTGCAGCGAGTGCGCGAACCGGTCGGCGGGGACGGTGCGTCCCGCGGCGATCAGCGCCTGGGCCGCCACCTGGCCCCCGAAGACCCGGGGGACGACGGCGAACCTGGACCGACCGCGGAAGATGTCGCGCTCGATCTGCTCGAGGTCGAGCAGATCGAGCAGCGACTGCAGTGCCTGACTACTCATGTCGTCAGTGGTACCGGACAGAGTTCTCGCGGACCTTACAGGCCCATGTCCTTGGCGATGATCGTCTTCATGATCTCGCTGGTGCCGCCGTAGATGCGGTTCACCCGGTTGTCCGCGTACAGGCGGGCGATCGGGTACTCGTTCATGTAGCCGTAGCCGCCGTGCAGCTGGAGGCAGCGGTCGATCACGCGGTGCGCGACCTCGGTGCAGAACAGCTTGGCGGAGGCGGCCTCGGCGGCGGTCAGCTCGCCGGCGTCCAGGGCCTCCAGGGCGCGGTCGGCGACGGCCTCGGCCGCGTCCACCTCGGTCTTGCAGGCGGCCAGCTCGAACTTGGTGTTCTGGAAGGCGGCGACCGGCTGGCCGAAGACCGTGCGGTCCTGGGTGTACTTCTTGGCGAAGTCCACCGCGGCCTTGGCCTGGGCGTACGCGCCGAAGGCGATGCCCCAGCGCTCGGAGGCCAGGTTCTTGCCGAGGTAGTAGAAGCCCTTGTTCTCCTCGCCCATCAGGTCCTCGACCGGCACCTTGACGTCGACGAACGCCAGCTCGGCGGTGTCGGAGGTGCGCAGGCCCAGCTTGTCCAGCTTGCGGCCGATCGAGTAGCCCTCGGACTTGGTGTCGACGGCGAAGAGGGAGATGCCGTGACGGCGGTCCTCGGCGGTGGCCGGGGCGGTGCGGGCGCAGACGATCACCTTGTCGGCGTGGACGCCGCCGGTGATGAAGGTCTTGGCGCCGTTGAGGACGTAGTGGGTGCCGTCCTCGGAGAGCTTGGCGGTGGTCTTCATGCCGGCGAGGTCGGAACCGGTGCCCGGCTCGGTCATCGCGATGGCCCACATCTCCTCGGCGGAGACGAACTTCGGCAGCCAGCGCTTCTTCTGGTCCTCGGTGGCCAGCATCTTGATGTACGGCAGGGCGAGCAGCACGTGCACGCCGGAGCCGCCGAAGGTGACGCCCGCGCGGGCGGTCTCCTCGTACTGGATGGCCTCGAACTTGTGGGTGTCCAGGCCGGCGCCGCCGAACTCCTCGTCGACGTTGATGCCGAAGAGGCCCAGCTCGGCGAGCTTGTAGTAGAACTCGCGGGGCACGATGCCCGCCTGGAACCACTCGTCGTAGACCGGGACGACCTCGGCCTCGATGAAGGCGCGCAGGGTCTCCCGGAACGCCTCGTGATCCTCGTTGAACACCGTACGGCGCACCGCCGCCACCTCCGCCTTCGTCCTGGCTGCTTGTCGCTTCCGAGCAGCGCGGTCTAGCTAAGCGCTTGCTCAGCATTCACCGTACCGGCGAGTAGGACACTCGTCCAGAGATGCGCCGCCGAACGGGTCCGTAACGCTGATCACGCCACCTCGGCCCCCTGCC
>NZ_JACADT010000902.1:0-2333 GCF_013421635.1 Streptomyces sp. UH6
AGGGGCAGCGCTGGGCCGAGCGGGCGACGGCGCTGGGGCCGGACAAGGTCCGTGAGCGTGCCGCCCGGCTGGGGGACGTCCTGCGCGAGGAACTCTCCGCCTGACGGGCCTGGCGGCCCTGACCGGCGGGATCCGATTTGCGTGCCCCGCCCGCGTCGCGTAGTGTTCAACGAGTCGACGCGGGGTGGAGCAGCTCGGTAGCTCGCTGGGCTCATAACCCAGAGGTCGCAGGTTCAAATCCTGTCCCCGCTACTGAAAACCCGAAGGGGTCGGACCGGTTCGCCGGTCCGACCCCTTCGGCATGTCCTGATGTGCGCACACGGCCGCGCACACGGCCGCGCACGCGGCCGGGGGCGCGTCAGGCGGAGCACTCCGGGCACAGCCCCCGATAGGTGACCTCGACGTCGGAGACGGTGAACCCGAAACGCTCCGACGCCGGCAGTTCGGCCAGCGGGTCGCCGGTCGGGTGGACGTCCTTGATGGCGCCGCAGCGCGCGCACACCAGGTGGTGGTGCGGCCGGTGGGCGTTGGGGTCGTAGCGCTTGGCGCGCCTGTCCGTGGTGACCTCGACGACCTCGCCGAGGGAGACCAGCTCACCCAGTGTGTTGTACACCGTCGCCCGGGAGATCTCCGGCAGCTTCACCGCGGCGCGGGCGTGGACCTCGTCGGCCGTCAGGTGGACGTGCTCGCCTTCGAGGACCTCGGCCACCACGCGCCGCTGTGCGGTCATTCGCCAGCCGCGTCCGCGCAGGCGTTCCAACAGGTCGCTCATGGTGGCCAAGCCTAACAGTGACGCATGAGCCTGTCTTGATTTGGACAGGTTCTAAGTCGTGCTCCGGCGGGACAGGCACCGCAGCACGTCGCGCACCGAGACGATCCCGGCCGGCTCCCCGCCCTCCAGGACCACCAGGTGACGGAAGCCGCCGTGGGCCATGGCGCGGACGGCGTCGTCGATGCTCCACGAGGGGTCCGCGAGGACGACGTCGGAGGTGAGGTGGGCGTGGGCGCGCTCGACGTCCGGGTCCTGCCCCAGGCCGAGCGAGTTGAGTATGTCCCGCTCGGTCAGGATGCCCGGGTGGGCGGCCTCGGGGTCCAGCACCAGGGCCGCGCCGACCCGGCGGGCCGACATCAGGACGGCGGCCTGGCGAAGCGTGTGGGCGGGGCCCACGGTGAGCAGCGCCCTGCTCATGGCGTCGCGGACGAGCATCGGCCGGAGTCACCTCCTCCTGCGAAGCGCCGCGCCCGGCACCGCGCCCAGCACTGCGCACGGCACTGCGCACGGCACCGCACACGGCGCTTCACAAACGCACAAACGGGGGAGCTGTCAGCGTCGCAGGCGGGCGGGAGGACCGACAAGACAGCACCCCGGGGCGCAGGGGGCATCCCGGGGCGTTCGAGGCGTACGGAACCGTCGTGCGGGGCGCCGCGGGGCTCAGTAGCGCTGGTTGAGGTATCCCAGCAACTCGTCGTGGAGCAGCCCGTTGGAGGCGGCCGCGTTGCCGCTGTGCGGGCCGGGGCGGCCGTCGAGGCCGGTGAAGGAACCGCCCGCCTCGGTGACGATCACGGCGGTGGCCGCCATGTCCCACAGCGAGAGCTCCGGTTCCGCGCAGATGTCCACCGCGCCCTCGGCGACCATCATGTACGGCCAGAAATCGCCGTAGGCGCGGGTCCGCCACACCTCGCGGGTCAGGTCCAGGAAGCCGTCGAGGCGGCCCTGCTCCTCCCAGCCGGTCAGCGACGAGTACGCGAACGAGGCGTCCTGCATGCGGGACACCTGGGACACCTGGAGCCGGGACGCCGAGGTCAGGCTGCGGCCGGTGAACGCGCCGTGGCCCTTGGCCGCCCACCAGCGGCGGCCGAGCGCGGGAGCGGAGACCACGCCGACCACCGGCTGGTAGCCGCCCTCGGCGGCCTCCATCAGCGCGATCAGCGTCGCCCACACGGGGACGCCGCGGACGTAGTTCTTGGTCCCGTCGATCGGGTCGATCACCCAGCGGCGGGGGCCGGTGCCCTCCACGCCGTACTCCTCGCCCAGGATGGCGTCCCGGGGCCGGGCGCGCTGCAGCTGACCGCGGATCAGCTCCTCGGCGGCCTTGTCGGCCTCGCTCACCGGCGTCATGTCCGGCTTGGTCTCCACCTTCAGGTCGAGCGCCTTGAAACGGGCCGTCGTCGCGGCGTCGGCGGTGTCCGCCAGGACGTGGGCGAAACGCAGGTCATCGAGGTAGTCGGCCATGGCCGAACCGTATAGGCCGGGCGCGTGGCGGGGCCACACGGGGCGGAGGGCGGTTGACGCGGGCCGGGCGGTCCAGGGCCTTGACAGTGCCGGGAGGCGC
>NZ_JACADT010000903.1:0-2332 GCF_013421635.1 Streptomyces sp. UH6
CCGCGAACGGAGCGGCCCCCGTACGGGGGCGGCCCCGGAGCGCGGCTCCCGGTCAGAAGACGACCAGGGCGCGACCCCCCTTTCCGGCGGTCATGTTGTCGAACGCGGACGGGATGTCGGCGAGGCCGATGCGGTCGGTGACCAGCATGCCGAGGTCCAGCCGCCCCGCCCGGACGTGCTCCGCCAGCACCGGCAGGTCCCGCGCCGGGTCGGAGTTGCCGTAGACGCAGCCGGCCAGCGTGCGCCCCCAGTGGAAGATCTCCAGCGCGTTGAAGGTGACCTGCTGGTCCTTGCCCCCGATGCCCACCACCGTCGTGCGGCCGCCGCGCCGGGTGGACTCCCAGGCCGCGCGGATGGTGACCGCGCGCCCCGCGCACTCCACCGCGACGTCCACGCCCTGCTTGCCGGTGAGCCCGCGGATCTCCCGGGCCGTCTGCTCGGAGGCGACGACGTAGTCGGTCGCGCCGGCCGCCCGTGCCAGCTCCTCCTTGGCCGGGGAGACGTCCACCGCGATGATCTTCGACGCCCCGGCGATCCGCGCCGCCTGGACCGTGGCCAGGCCCACCCCGCCGACGCCGTGGACGGCGACCGTCTCGCCCTCGCGCACCCGCGCCGCGTGGTGCACGGCGCCGTAGCCGGTGAGCACCGCGCACCCCAGCAGCGCCGCGTCGGTCAGCGGAACGCCCTCGGGCAGCGGCAGCACGGTGTTGGCGGCGACCACCGCCTCCTCGGCGAAGGCGGCCACGTTCAGCCCGGGGTACAGCTCCAGCCCGTCCGACGCCCGGCGGGCGTAGGGGGCGGTGGCCCCGTCCAGCGAGCGGGCGCACAGCCAGACCTCACCCAGGTCGCAGGACGGGCAGCTGCCGCAGGACGGGGACCAGTTGAGCACCACCTGGTCGCCCACCGCGACATGGCCGACACCCTCCCCCACCTCGGTCACGACACCGGCGCCCTCGTGCCCGAGGACGGCCGGCAGCGGCACCCGCATGGTGCCGTTGGCGATGGAGAGGTCGGAGTGGCACACCCCGGCGGCGGCGAGCCGGATCCGGACCCGGCCGGGGCCGGTCGGGGGGAGTTCTATCTCGGTGACTTCCAGCGGCGCGCCGATCGCGGGCGCCACGGCGGCGAGAACCATGGGATGAACGCTCCTAGAACTGGAGGGACTTGGTCTGGAGGAATTCGGCGAGCCCGTGCGAGCCGAGCTCCCGGCCCACCCCGGAGTGCTTGTAGCCGCCGAACGGGGCCAGCGGGTTGAACCGGCCGCCGTTGATGTCGACCTGCCCGGTCTCCAGGCGGCGCGCGAAGGCGACGGCCTCCGCCTCGTCGCCCGCCCAGACCGCGCCGGCCAGCCCGTACACGGTGCCGTTGGCGATGCGCACCGCGTCGTCCTCGTCCTGGTACTTCAGGACGGACAGCACCGGCCCGAAGATCTCCTCCTGGGCGATGGTCATCCCGGGGGTGACGTCCGCGAAGACGGTGGGGCTGACGTGGAAGCCCTTCCCGTCGGGAGCCTCGGGGCCGCCGGCCACCAGGCGGGCGCCCTCGGCGACGCCCTTCTCGATGTAGCCGCGCACCCGTGCCTGCTGCTTGGCGTTGACCAGCGGCCCGATCCGGTCGCCGTACTTGGCGGCGGCCTGCGCGGCGAGCTCCACGGCCTCCTCGTACCGGTCGGCGTCGACCAGCATCCGGGTCCAGGCGCTGCAGGTCTGGCCCGAGTTGGCCATCACGTTGGCGACGCCCACCGCGACCGCCCTGCCGAGGTCGGCGCTCGGCAGGATCACGTTGGCGGACTTGCCGCCCAGCTCGAGGGAGACCTTCTTCAGCCCGGCCCCGGCGGTGGCGGCGAGGGAACGGCCGACGGCGGTGGAACCGGTGAACGACACCATGTCGACGCCGTCGTGCTCGGCCAGCGCCTGCCCGGTGACCGGGCCCAGCCCGGTGACCAGGTTGAAGACACCGGCCGGCACCCCCGCCTCGTGGACCGCCTCGGCGAAGAGCTGAGCCGTCAGCGGGGTGTCCTCGGCCGGCTTGAGGACGACCGTGCAGCCCGCCGCCAGCGCCGGGGCCACCTTGGCGACGATCTGGTGCAGCGGGTAGTTCCACGGGGTGATCGCGGCGACCACGCCGATCGGCTCCTGGTACACCGTGGAGTTGCCGACCTTCTCCTCGAAGGGGAAGGAGGCGGCCAGGTCCGCGTAGGAGCCGCAGACCGCGATGGGTGAGGCGGCGTGCACCTTCTGCGAGAACCCGAGCGGTGCTCCCAGCTCCGCGGTGACGGTCTCGGCGATCTCGTCCTTGCGGGCGGTCAGCACGTCCCGCAGGGCGGCCAGAC
>NZ_JACADT010000904.1:0-2330 GCF_013421635.1 Streptomyces sp. UH6
GTACTGGCTCACCCACCGCGACGGCCCGGCGCGGACCCTCACCGACATGCCGGGAGTGCGGGTACGCCTGCCGGAGACGCTGGGCGGCAGCGGGCGGATCGCCTACGTGACCGACGCCGAGGGCGAGGACGCCGTCGAGATCGCCTACCTGCCGCGCGCCACCGGCGACCGTGCCCCGCACCGGCTCGCCTCCGGGCGGCTGGGCCGCGTGCTGGAGATGGCGGCCGACCCGGACGGCAACCGCCTCGCGGTCGCCTCCCACGACGGCCGCCTGATGCTGATCACCGTCTCCGACGACGCCGGCTCCGACACCGAGGCGTACGGCTCGGTCACCGAACTGGTCCGCTCCGGCAACGGCTCGGTCCGCGACCTCGCCTTCTCCCCCGACGGCGCCTGGCTCACCTGGTCGCACCCGACCGTCGGGCGGACCCTGCGCCGGATCAGACTGGCCCGGATCAAGGACGGCACGGTCGTCGACGTCACCGACGGCCGCTTCGAGGACGAGAGCCCCGTCTTCACCAGCGACGGCCGCTACCTGGCCTTCCTCTCCTGGCGCGGCTTCGACCCGGTGTACGACGTGCACACCGGCGACCTCTCCTTCCCGCTGGGCTCCCGCCCCTACCTGGTGCCGCTCTCCTCCGCCACGCCGTCCCCGTTCGCCCTGTCCCCCGAGGGCCGCCCGGCGGCGGGCGGACTGGAGCTGGAGGGGACGGACGAGCCGGGCGTGGTCTCCATCGAGACGGAGGGCCTGGAGAGCCGGGTCACGCCGTTCCCGGTGGCCGCCTCCAAGTACTCCTCCCTCACCCCGGTGGCGGGCGGCGGTCTGGTCTGGCTGCGCTGGCCGATCTCCGGCGCGCTCGGCGAGACCTTCGCCAACCCGGACGATCCCAGCGACAGGCCCTCCCTGGAGCACTTCCACATCGCCAAGGCCCGGCGCACCGAACTCGTCCACCACCTGGAGTGGTTCGGCGTCAGCGGCGACGGCACCCGGCTGGTGGTCGTCCAGGACGGCGAGCTGCGCGCCATGCCGGCCACCGAACTCGGCGACGCCGACACCACGGTGTGGATCGACGCCCGGCGGATCCTGCACCGGGTCGACCCGGGCGCCGAGTGGCGGCAGGCGTTCGAGGAGGCCGGGCGGCTCACCCGGGCCTACTTCTGGGACCCCGGCATGTGCGGCATCGACTGGGACGCGGTCCTCGCCCAGTACCGCCCGCTGGTCGAACGGGTCACCACGCCCGACGAGTTCGCCGACCTGCTGCGCGAGGTCCTGGGCGAGCTGGGCACCTCGCACGCCTACGTCACCCCCGCCCGCCGCAACGAGGGCCCGCCGCACTACCAGCGGCGGCAGGGCCTGCTCGGCGCGGACCTGGTGCGCACGCCGGCGGGCTGGCAGGTCAAGCGGATCCTGCCGGGCGACTCCTCCGACTCGCGCGCCCGCTCCCCGCTGGCCGGCACCGGCATCCGTGAGGGCGCAGTGCTCACCCACGTGAACGGCCGCCCGGTCGAGGTCACCGCCGGCCCCTTCCCGCTGCTCGCCGGCACCGGCGACACCACCGTGGAGCTGACCTTCGCGGCTCCCGGCGGCGGCCCCACCCGCCGGGTCGCGGTGCTGCCGCTGACCGACGAGCGGCCGCTGCGCTACCAGACCTGGGTCGCCGAGCGGCGGGAGATCGTGCGGGAGCTGAGCGAGGGCCGGTGCGGCTACCTGCACATCCCCGACATGGGCGGCTCCGGCTGGGCGCAGTTCAGCCGGGACGTCCGCATGGAGGTGTCCCGCCCCGCCCTGATCGTCGACGTGCGCGGCAACGCCGGCGGGCACATCAGCGAGCTGGTGGTCGAGCAGCTGACGCGGACCATCCTCGGCTGGGACGTCACCCGGCACGCCGAGCCGGTGTCCTACGCCTCCAACGCCCCGCGCGGGCCGGTGGTGGCGGTCGCCGACGAGGCGACGTCCTCCGACGGCGACATGATCACGGCGGCGTTCAAGCTGCTGAAGCTCGGCCCGGTGGTCGGCCAGCGGACCTGGGGCGGCGTGGTCGGCATGACCGGTCGCCACCGGCTCGGCGACGGCACGGTGATCACCGTGCCGATGAACGCGGCGTGGTTCGACGCGTACGGGTGGTCGGTCGAGAACCACGGCGTCGAACCGGACGTCGAGGCCCTGCGCACCCCGCTGGACTGGGCCGAGGGCCGCCTCACCGGCCTGGAGGAGGCCGTCCGCATCGCCCTCGACCTCCTCTCCGAGCGGCCCGCCGCCGAACCCCCGGACCGCGACACCGTCCCCGACCGCACCCGCCCCCCACTGCCACCCCGCACCTGACCCACCC
>NZ_JACADT010000905.1:0-2329 GCF_013421635.1 Streptomyces sp. UH6
GCTGCCCGGGGTCGTCCTGCCGAGCCTGCGCCGCCGCCCGCCGCGGGTGACGGTGGTCGTCGACACCTCCGGTTCGGTGAGCGACGCGGAACTCGGCAGCGCCCTGCTGGAGGTGACCGCCATCTCGCGCGCGGTGGGCGGCCGACGGGACCTGGTGTCCGTGGTCAGCTGTGACGCGGCGGCCAGGAAGGTGGGCCCGCTGTGCCGGGGGGAGGGCATCACGCTGCTCGGCGGAGGCGGCACGGACCTGCGCGAGGGGTTCGCGACGGCCCTGGAGGCGCGGCCGCGCCCGGACGTCGTCGTCGCGCTGACCGACGGTCAGACCCCGTGGCCCGACCACCGTCCGCCCTGCCGCACGGTGGTGGGCCTCTTCCCCCGCGCGCCGTCGTACTCGGAGGACAACCCCGATCACGTCCCCGACCTCCCGCCGGACTGGGCGCGGGTGGTGGAGATCGGTTAGGGGCAGGTCAGGCCGAGCCCGCTGCTCCCGCCGCTCGGGCCGCTCGGGCCGCTCGGGCCGGTCCTGCCGCTTCGGCCGCTGTGGCGGCGCCGTACCGGCGGGAAGTAAAAAGCGGGTCAGGGGTCCGCCAACTCCCGTCGAGGGCGGCCTCCCTCCGCGCTATTAGATGTATGTTGCACCTAACTGTTCGGGTCCCGCCCTCGCGGCAGTCGGTCGCGTGGCCCGCAGAACCGGAAAGGACACCGCATCATGAGCGCGCCGTCAGGGGAGACCGGGAGCCCGTTCCGACAGCCGAGAGCGGTGTGGGCCGTCGCGTTCGCCTGCGTCATCTCCTTCATGGGCATCGGCCTGGTCGACCCGATCCTGCCCGCCCTCGCGGAGAACCTCCACGCCTCCGCGAGCCAGGTATCGCTGCTGTTCAGCAGCTATCTGATCGTCACCGCGGTCGCGATGCTGTTCGTCGGCTGGATCTCCAGCAGGATCGGCGCCAAGCGCACCCTGGTGGTGGGACTGGCCGTCATCGTGGTCTTCGCGGCGCTCGCCGGCGCGACCGACTCCATCAACGGCATCGTCGGCTTCCGGGCCGGCTGGGGCCTGGGCAACGCCATGTTCATCGCCACCTCGCTGGCCGTGATCGTGGCCTCGGCGAGCGGCGGCTTCGGCGGCGCGATCATCCTCTACGAGACCGCCCTGGGCCTCGGCATAGCCGTGGGGCCGCTGCTCGGCGGTGTCCTCGGCGACATCAGCTGGCGGGGCCCGTTCTTCGGCGTCGCCGTCCTCATGGCCCTCGCGCTGATCGCGACCGTCCTCCTCGTCCCGTCGACGCCGCGGCCCGAACGCCCCACCTCGCCGATCGCGCCGCTGAAGGCACTGCGCCACCGCGGGCTGCTGACCATGGGACTGATGGCCCTGCTCTACAACTGGGGCTTCTTCACCATGCTGGGCTACGCCCCGTACCCGATGGAGCTGGAGGCCTTCGACCTCGGCCTGGTCTTCACCGGCTGGGGCCTGCTGGTGGCAGCGTTCAGCGTGCTGGTGGCCCCGCGGCTCCAGGTCAGGTTCGGCACCGCGCCGGTGCTGTACGCCAACCTCGTCTGCCTGGGCGCGCTGATGGCGGTCGTCGCCGCGGGCGTCGACACCCCGGTCGTGGTGATCGTCGCGGTGATCGCCAGCGGGGCGTTCATCGGGATCAACAACACGCTCACCACCCAGGCCGTCATGCTGGTCTCGCCGGTCGAGCGGCCGGTGGCCTCCTCCGCCTACGGGTTCGTGCGGTTCATCGGCGGTGGCCTGGCGCCGTACGTGGCGGGCCGGATCGCCGAGGCGACCGACCTGTCGATGCCCTTCTACGTCGGCGCCCTCGCCTTCCTGCTGGCCGTGCCCGTCCTGGCCACCGGGCACCGGCTGGTGCGGGAGGCGGAGCGGCCGCGGGAGAAGACGGTGCCCGTCGAGCCGGCCGTGACCGCGGTGGGCGCCTAGCGGTTCACTGCGTCGCACTCCGGTTCACCCCCCGGGCGGGCCGTCATCCCGCCCGCCTGCACACTGTCCGGGTGGAGACGGAGAACGTGGCGGGGCGGTGGCGGCGGTTCGAGCGGACCGCCGACGGCCGGACCGAGTACCGGGAGGTCCGGCAGGAGGGCATCCGCTGTCTCCTCCGGTGGGGCGTCGCCGGAGGCAGCGGCCGGGGGATGACGGTCACCCGCGACGACGTGGCGGACGCCGGACGTCACGCCGCGCGCAAGGCGCGGGAGTACCTGCGCAAGGGCTTCGCCGAGGTGGAGGCCGGGGGCGGTGGGTCGGCCGAGGGGCCGGTCGACGGGTCGGCCGATCGGTCGTCCGACGGAGCGGCCGCCGGGTCGACCGGCGGCG